>JANOJK010001189.1:0-1569 GCA_031408165.1 Acidobacteriota bacterium
GTGTTCGACAATCCCGCGGCCCTGCCCGGCGCGGTCTTCAATGCCACCGCGTCCACGGCTGGCTTCTTCTGCGCCCGGGTCTACGACAACGGCAGCGTCGCCGCGGCCGCGGCTGACGGTTCGGCGACATCGTTCAGCTACACGGTGACCGTCGCGCATCCTCAGTGACAAAGCTGCCACGGGCCGGTGCAACTAGAAGAAGAGAAACACAGAAACGGAGCTCACGCAGGGCGCACAGAGGCGCCAGCCCTCCTCCAGCCACGACCACTAAATAGAGCGGCCGTCACCTGTGGGTCCGCGGCGCCGTGGACGCATCCTCTACACGGCCCTTCTCTGTGGACTCCGCGTGCTCCGGGACCCGATTCTCCTCTGCGTGAGACGTCGTGGCTGCGGGCGGGGCTGACTCTTGCGCCGCGTCGAGGCCGAAGGCGAGAAAACCCAGCCCGCCGAGACCGACCAGCGTCTCACGGACCGGCTGAAAGTGAACAGCCGCCAAGCCGTGACCGCCGGCTGCGCCGAACCTACTCCTCGACGACCTCTTCGAGCCGCCGGCTCGGCCTTCGCAGCCCGACTCCGCGCGTCGATGATCGGATGAAATCCACCACATAGCGGACCTCGGGGCACTCGAGGCCCGGGTCGCGCTCGATCTGTGCGACCGCGCGGCTGGTGTTGGCGTGCAGCAGGACGCGGTGCGCGCGGCGCAGCTTCGCGATGGTGTCCTGCGAGAACCCGCGGCGGATCAGGCCGATGGTGTTGATGCCGTAAATGCGCGCGCGGTTGCCGACCGTCTTCGCGAACGGCAGCGCGTCCTTGGTCACGACCGAGTAGCCGCCGATGAAGGCGTACTTGCCGACGCGGCAGAACTGGTGCACCCCCGAGAAGGCGCCGACGTTCGCGAAGTCCTGGACCTCGACGTGCCCCGCCAGGGTGGCCGCGTTGCCGAAAATCGTCTCGCTGCCGATGTGGCAGTCGTGCGCGATATGCGTGTAGGCCATCAGCAGGTTGTGGTTGCCGATGCTGGTGAGACCGCCGCCCCCGGCGGTGCCGCGATGGATGGTGACGAACTCGCGAATGACGTTCCGCTCCCCGATGACGACCCGGGTCGGCTCCCCCCCGAACTTCAGGTCCTGCGGGACCAGCCCAATCGACGTCATCGGGAAGATCTGATTGCCGTCGCCGATCTCGGTCACGCCGTCGATGACGCAGGACGCCCCGATCCGGCAATCACGACCGATCCGCACCCGCTCGCCGATCGTGACGTACGGACCGATGACGGTCCCGGCGCCAATCTGTGCGGCGGGGTGGACGATGGCGGTGGGATGGATCTCGGCGGTGGCGCCGGTTCGAGGCGTCCCGGCGAGCACCAGCCCCATCAGCAGCTCGGCTTCCGCCGCCACCCTGTCGTTGATGCTGGCGACCGCCTTCATGCGCGCGAGGGTGAGTCGCCGCGGCCCGGCCGTGACCTCGAGCGTCAGCCGGTCGCCCGGCACCACCTGCAAGCGGAACTTCGCGTTGTCCACGCCGCGCAGCCAGGCGCGCCCGACCGGCGCGCTGCCGGGCCCGTAGGTC
>JANOJK010001211.1:0-3765 GCA_031408165.1 Acidobacteriota bacterium
TATGCGTTGCCCGTGCCGTTCGGCGCCGCATCGGCCGTGTTTCATCCCGGTGGCGACCTGTTGATCGGGGCGGAGACCGCCGGCTACGTGCTCCGCGTCCGCTTCGACCCGGCGAACCGGCAGCGCGTGCTCGTGACCGAGCGCCTGCTGGAGGGAGTCGTCGACGAAGTTCGCGCCATTGCCGTGACGCCAGACGGCACGGTATACGTCTGCACCCGCGCGGCGTTGATAGATCTGAAGCCTGACGCAGGGCGTTGAAAAAACGCCACGAGCCGACTCGTTCAGCAAGGCATCAAGGCGGGAAGGCACGATGGCGAAGGTTTCGCCACTGGAACCAATTCGCGATGGACCGGCCATAGCGGAGTGTCGTACGAACTGCACTGTCGGCGAGTCTGGGTGCCCTTCCTGCTCGGCGCACGCTGTCGGCCTGCCATGATGGCGCGCACAGAGACGTTGGAGTGTAAGCTGAGCTCTGAAGTCCAACGCAAAAGCGGAAAGAAACGGGTCCCTTGTTCGCCTGGACCGCCGATCACACCGGATTGGCCAGTCCAGGCTCAGGTCGTATTCGCGGCAAACCGACGGCGACCGGGCGCGTTTGGATTTACCAAAAGGGGTGAAGGACATCAGGAACGCCAACGAAGGCTAAGGTCACAACGACTCTCATGAAAATCCCCTTCGCGATCTTTCTCGTCCTCCACGGGCTCATTCATCTCATGGGGGCTGCGAAGGGGTTCGGCATCGCTGACCTTCCGCAGCTAACGCGGCCGATCGGGAGACCGCTCGGCATCCTCTGGCTTCTGGCCGCGGCGCTGTTCCTCGTAGCCGCTATTTGCCTCTTCAGCTGGCCTCGGTGGTGGTGGGTGGCGGGCGCCGGCGCAGTCATCGTGTCGCAGGTTGTGATAGCCACGTCGTGGAGCGATGCCCGGTACGGAACGATCGCGAACGTCATCGCGCTCGTGGGCGTCGCGCTCGGCTTCCTGTCGCAAAGCTCCTCGAGTTTGGGCGCCGAGTACGATCGCGAGATCAGGCAAGGGCTGGGTCGAGCGGTCGCGACGCCTCTACTGACCGACGCCGATCTTGCGCAACTTCCGGCGCTGGTCCGGCGGTACATCCGTCTCACCGGCGCCGTGGGACAGCCGCGGGTGCAGAACTTCCGTGCGCGCTTTCACGGCCGGATCCGCAGCGGGCCGGACGCACGATGGATGTCCTTCACCGGTGAGCAGCACAACTTCTACGACCAGCCATCGCGTCTGTTCCTCATGGACGCCTCGATGTTCGGCGTGCCGTTCCAGGTGTTCCATCGGTTCGTCGGACCGTCCGCGACGATGCGGGTGAAAGTCGCATCGCTCGTGACCGTGGTCGACGCGAAGGGGCCGGAGATGGACGAAGCCGAGACGGTAACGCTCTTCAACGATTTGTGCGTGTTCGCACCGGGCGCGCTGATCGATCGCGGCATTCTGTGGGAGGAAATCGACGTGCACACGGTCAACGCGTCGTTTACGAATTTGAGCCACACCGTCCGCGCGGTCCTTTCGTTCAACGATGGCGGGGAACTGACGAACTTCGTCGCGGACGGACGCGCGGCAGCGTCGGCAGATGGGAAATCGTTCACCAAAATGCGTTGGTCGACGCCATTGGCCGATTATCGCGAGTGGGGATCGCGCCGTTTGATGTCGCGGGGCGAGGGCATCTGGCACGCGCCGGGCGGCGATTATTCTTACCTGCGTTTTGACCTCGATGCGATCGAGTACAACGTCGCCGCACCGCGCCGGCCGTCGCAGGGACGGGACCCGCGGTGACCATGTCTGTCGATCGGCTGGGACGCTGGTCGGCCGTCGCAGTATTCCTGATTGGCGTTGCGTATCTCGTCACCCTGACGATCGGCTTCTCGGTCCACGGCTTCACTGAGCCGATCGTCGATCCCATCCTGGCGATGATGGAGGTGCTGACGCTCCTGTCGGCTCCTCCCATGGTGGTCCTCATGGCCGCCATCCATTGGTACGCGTCAGTCGATCGCAAGATTTACGCGCTGATCGCGCTCGCGTTCACCATTGTCTTCGCGGGCACGACGAGCGCCGTTCACTTCGTGGAGCTGACCGCGCTTCGGCAGATGGGGTCCGGCGGAATCGTGTGGCCGTCTCCGCTGTACGCGCTGGAACTGCTGGCCTGGGATTTGTTTCTTGGCCTTGCGCTATTGTTTGCTGCCCCAGTCTTCGACCGTGGCGGTCCGGAACGCCGTGTGAGACGTGGTCTGTTCATCAGTGGCGTGCTCTGCGTCACCGGGACCGTCGGCCCTGCAGTCGGAAACATGCGAATTCAACTCATCGGCGTACTCGGATACGCCGGCGTCCTCCCGGTCGTCTGCTTCATGCTGGCGAGCCTATTTCGGGGCCGACGCGGCGATTAGTCCGAACGTTCAGCAGCAGCAACAGCGTCGCAGCGGTTGTGAACGTCGTGAGCGTCCCCCAGATCGGAAGCTCCCCAGGTGCCTCCGCAAGGCCCCGATTGACTGCGATGATCGAATTGACCGAGAGCACGAGGAGGTATAGCGAGCCCTGAATGCCGGCAATCGCCCCTACGATGTATCCCCAGGCTTTTCGTCGCCACAGCAGAAATCCGGCAAGCGCGAGGACAGGCACCATGATCGACAGGTCGAGCGCAGCCACAAGTTTGAAAGCCTCGGGCTCGACTGGAGTCGGTCGGCCAGCGAACACGTACGCTGACCAGATGCCGATCCAGACCGAGGCCAGGCCTATTCCCAGGAATGCGAGATAGCCGCCAATGATTCGCACGGGCGTTGTCGGTCGAAAGGCGGCGGCCACATCGTGGACGTCGACACGCGACAGTGCAAGGATCAGGGTAAGCACCGAAAGCACGAGCGCGACAACGTAAAGCGGGAAGAACACATTGAGAGCGGCTCCCAACAGGTAGTACGCATAGTTGTACGCGGCGTACCCGACCATGCCGAGCCAGAGCAGCAGTCCCACCACCGAACGGCGGGCCGTGAGGATGAGGCCGACCAGCAGCACTGGCACACCCACCGTGAGCGTGACCCAGTCATTTCCGAACCACGTCGCCTTGATCCATTCGACGTCGCGGTATTGTTCTTGGAAGAACAATCCGAGCACGGATTGCACGAGCATGAGCGCTGCGAGCGTCGCCGCCAGCATGTAGGGCGTTCTCATCGTCCGTGGTCGCTAGCTTAATCCTTACGGGGATTGATTCGGCGTGGGGCCACGAGGTGCGCCGAGCCCCCGGCCGACCACGGCCGTGAGTCGTTGCATGGCGAAGACGCGAGCGCGGCGTCCGGAATGAACTCCGCAATTCGCATCTACTCGTGAACGCCGTCTGGTGCGTCCGGACGAAGGCGCTGCTCGGAGTAGCGGGCTAGGTATCCATCCAGCGGCCAGATTCACGCGGTTTTTCGTGAGCCGCGACAGTTCCGGGGTGCGCTGATGGCGCGCGCTGTGCGTCGTAGCGGTTCTCCAGTGTGTCGGAGAACGAGTGCCGACGATCACCGCGGCGAGAGTTCCGAACCAGACGACGTCGGCAGCTGAGCCGCTGCTGTCGCGTCAGGTCTGTATCTGTCTATCGCCCTAGACATATCCGGCGGCCATCGGCTATCCTGATCTCGTGACCGCGAAGGACCTTCGGCGCATCCTGAGGTCCTTCGGTTGCGTCGAGAGCCGGCAACGGGGCTCGCATCTACGCATCGAATGCGGCGGTGTGTGACGACCGTACCAGTTCATGCGGGTGAAGACATCG
>JANOJK010001212.1:0-4925 GCA_031408165.1 Acidobacteriota bacterium
GCATGGAGCTGCTGCTCGACAAGATGGGCAAGGCCAAGTCGAACGCCGACTTCCTATCGTCGATGCAGAAGGGGTAGCGTCAGCTGTGACGGCTGGCCCTCGCGGACGGTGACGCGCGACGCGCCGTCCTTCAGGGTCGCGAGGAACTCCGGATCCGCGGCCTGCCACGGCTGGAGGGTCTCCAGCGCTACGGCGAGGTAGTCGCCTGGCGGCACCGTGGCGAGGCGAAAGAGCCCCGTCTGATCCGTGCGCGCATGGCGGATGTTGTCGCTCATCCCCAGCCACCGCGCCTGGTCCGCTGGAAACAGCACCACGATCCCTTCGGCGTCGGCCCCCTTGTCGTCGGTGATCCGCCCGGTCAGCGCGGGAAAGCGATTGGTGACGACGACCCTCACGACGTCGAGCGCCGGCCCGCCCTTGATGTCGATCACGTTGTCCACGGATTCGCGTCCGCCGCTCTCGACGCTCTTGACGGCCCATCCGGCCGGCAGCGACCACACCTGGATCACCGCCGGTCCCCGCATCGTCTTGTAGGCGAACGTGCCGCTCGAGCTCACCATGCCGTTATCGTCTCCCATCACGATCTGCGTGGGCCGGCGGCCCGGCGTGATCGGATCGGCGACGACGCGCGGACGGCTCTGGCCAGCCGGCAGTGGCGTGTCGTTATCGGTGACGAGGCTTCCTGAGAGGGTCACGAGTCCTTCGGCGATCAGAGACACGCCGTCGATGTCGACGCCGCTGACGATGACCGGAGCGGTGGCGGTCTCGCGGACCCCCTCCCGGCTTGTCGTGGAGATGCTCACTTCGTACTCGCCGGGAGCCACGTCGCGGAAGCGCCAGCTGCCGTCGGGCTCGGTGGCGGCGCTGCCCACGCTGCTGAACGAAGAGCCGGTAGGACCCGTGATGTTCTGCTGGAGGCTGACGCTGCCGGCGGCGAGCGGCGTCCTGTCCGCGCGTACGGCGGTGCCCGAGATGGTGGCTGCGGGCATGGCGACGAGCGCGATGTCGATGTTGGACGCTTCCTTGCCGGCCGGGAGGGAGACGCGCTGCGCCTCGGCCGCCGTGGCGGTCGACGGGAAGAACGTCGGGGCGTAACCGAAGACCTGTTTCTTCTCGCCGCCGGCGACCCAGGTGTCGCGCAACGTCGCCACGACAAGGTAGCCGCCGGGCTGGAGGCCGAACGCGCGATAGTGCCCGGTGTCGTCGGATCGCGCGCTCGACGTCACCGGCACCAGCCTGCGCCGGCCGCGGTAGAACTCGGACCGCATGATCCAGACGTTCACGCCCGCGACCGGTTCGCCGGTCTCGTCGATCACGCGTCCGCTGATGATGCCCGCGCGCGGCATGGCCAGGTCGATCTTCTCGAGCGTCGCTCCCTCGTCGACCTGGAGCGATTTGCCGGGCTCGCCCGGCGCGCGCTGTCCGTACTCCCAGGCGAGGTAGCCGCTCCGCGTCGCGTTGATCGAGTAGCGCCCGGCGGGCAGATCGCGCAGTTCGTATTCTCCGCGCAGGTTCGTGCTGGTCGTCCGTCGCTCGCCGGCGCCGAGGCCGACACCGCTGATGGAAATCTGCGCGCGCCGGAGGGGACGGCCCGTGTCGGACGCGGTCACGCGTCCGCGGATGGCGGATGGTTTTGGTGCGGCCGGCGCCGGCTGTGCGAGGCTGGTTGCCGGAGCCACCACGGCGAGGACGCCGCAGAGCAGCGCGTGCGCCAGGCGGGGCGTCATCGGATCACCTTCAGGTCGCGCGTCGCTGCTTCGTCGCCAATGGTCACCTTCGTCGCGCGATCGCGCAGCGCGGCCAGGAACTCGGGATCGTTGACCTGCCAAGGCTCCATCTGTTCGACGGCGACGATCAGGTAGTCGCCAGGACGAACCGTGTCGAAGCGATACTTGCCTGCCTGGTCGGGACGCGTGCTGCGCAGTGCGCCAGCCGCCTCGTGCCATTTCGCCGCGTCGGCGGGGAAGAGCACGACCGGGGCGTCGGCAGGATGGCTCTGGGCATCGGTCACCGTGCCGCTGATGGCCCTCAGGCGGTTGCTGATGACGATCGTTACGTCCGGCAATGTCGCGGCAGGGCGGATATCGACCGGCTGATCGGTCACCTCTCGGTCGCCGATCTGCACCCGCTTCAACGCCCAGCCCGGCGGCAACCCTCCGATGCGGACGAAAGCGGGTCCGGTCGGACCGCGGCGAATGAAGCGCCCGTCAGCTCCGGCGAGTCCGTCTTCGGCAGGCGGAACGGGGGCGTTCGATCGCGAGAAGGTGGCGCCCTGCGTGAAGACGCGCGCGGCGGACGAGGGCAACGCATCGCCGGAATCGGTGACGACGCGGCCAGCGACCAGACCGCCGGCGTCGGCGCGGAGCGTGAGGCCTTCGATGTCGGGACCGAGGACGGTCAGCGGCATCGACGCGGACTCGCTGCCGCGATCGCCGGCCGCTCCGGTCGCTTCCAGGATGTATTCGCCCGGCGCGACGTTGCGGAGCTTGAAGGTGCCGTCGGCCGCCGCCCGCGCGCTGCCGGCGAATCCCACCGTGCCACCCATGGGCCCGATCATCTCCTGTCTCAGCCCGACGCTGGCGCCGCCGAGCGGCGCGCCGTCCGCCGCGGTGACGGTGCCGGAGATCGCCGC
This sequence comes from Acidobacteriota bacterium, assembly GCA_031408165.1. Taxonomy (GTDB): domain Bacteria; phylum Acidobacteriota; class Vicinamibacteria; order Vicinamibacterales; family 2-12-FULL-66-21; genus JAICSD01. Next base: position 2,633 of record JANOJK010001212.1, read on the forward strand.
GGTGCGGCCCGGCACCAGGCTGAAATCGATCGCGGCCGCTTCCTGTGCGGCGACGACCTTGATACGCTGCGCGTCCGTCACGCTCGCTGTGCCGGGAAAGTAAGACGGCGCGTACCCAAGCGTCTGCTTGTCCTTGTCGTCGGAGACCCAAGTTTCGCGGAACGTGGCGACGATCACGTAGTCGCCGGGGGGGACCGGTGTCAGCCGGTAGAATCCCGCGTCGTCCGTCGTCGCATGCCCGGGAGGAGCCGTGGCGACCGGCACGAACTGCCGGCGGCCGCGATAGAACTGCGACTGCAGGCTGTAGATCGACGCGTTGGCGACCGCCTCGCCGGTTTCGTCGGTCACCCGGCCGCTGATGACGCCCGCCCGGTCGAGCGTGAAATCGATCGACTCTATCGTGGCGCCCTCGGCCAGCTCGACCGGTTTGCCCTGGTCGCCGCTTCGCCGCTGTCCGTACTGGGACGGCAGGAATCCGCTCCGGCTCGCGGTGATCGTGTAGCGGCCCGCGGGCAGCTCGCGAACCTCATATTCCCCCTCGATGCCGGTACTAGCGGTGCGAGCGTTTGGCAGGGCGGTGCCGCGCACGCTGATCTGCGCGCGGCGGAGCAGGCGGCCGTCGGCGGTCTTGACGTGTCCCTTGAGAACGCTCGTGCCTTTTGCCGCAGCCACCGTCCCTATATCGCGTGTCGCCATCCGTGGCGGCGCGGGTGGCGGCTGAGGCGGGGGAGGATCCTGGACGGACGCCGTCCCGGCAATCAGCAGCAGCGCGCACAAGATCGTGTGCATGCGATCCTCCTATTGAGGCTTCTTCAGCGTCAGCCGCACCGGCGCAGTGCCCTTGTCGTCCACGTGCACTTTGATCGCGCGCTCGCGCAGCCTCTCGAGGAACTCCGGGTCGCTCCAGTCGCCGTCGCGCACGTACTCGAGCGCGATCGACAGGTACTCGCCGGGGATGAGGTTGCGGAACTCGAAGCTGCCCAGGGCGTCGGGACGCGCCGTCCGGACGAGGCGTGAGTCCTCGCCCCACCGAGCAGAATCCTCCGGAAAGAGCAGGGCGGTCCCCTCCGCCGGTTGGCCGCGATCGTCGAGCAGCGTCCCCTGGAAGCGCGGCAGCGTCTTCGAAAGGACGACCTGCACATTGTCGAGCTTCTGCCCGCCGCGCAGCTCTACCGGCACGTCCGCGTAGTCCTTGCCGTCGTGCTCGATCCTGCGGACCGCCCATCCCGTCGGCAGCGGGTTCACCGAGAGCCGGTTCAGACCGTACACGTTCATCACCTCGAACGACCAGTCGTCCTTGACGCGGCCGTTGTCGTTGTCGAACGACGTGTAGGTGGACGTGGGATCGACCGGACGGGCGCTGACGCGCATCCGGCTGGATGGCGGGAGCGCGACGGCTTCGCCGGTGTCGCTCACGACGCGCCCCGTGACCGAGCCGCCTGACCCGCCGACCAGCATTACGCCGATCAGGTCCTCGCCCGTCACGCTGACCGTGAGCGTGACCCCCTCGGCCGGATGATCTTTGTCCCCGGGACCGCGCAGCGACAACTTGTATTCCCCCGGCGCCATGTTCTTGATCGTGAAGGATCCGTCGGGGTTCACCTTGGTGCCCTGCATGCCGAAGGACGAGCTCGAGCCGGGGCCCGAGAATTCCTGATTCACATTGATCGTCTCGCCGGCGATCGGAAGGCCCGATGAATACGTCGCGGTGCCCGAGATCGTGGCCACGCGTCCGGGGACCATCGCGAAGTCGCCAGCCGACGCCTCCTGGCCCATGGCGACCTTCACCGATGTGGCTGCCGCCGGGTTCGCCGTGCCGTTCGAGTACGTCGGCAGAAAGCCGATGCGTTCGTTCGGGTTCTCGTCCACCGTCCACGTCGTACGCGAGGTGGCCATCACGTAGTAGTCGCCAGGCTCGAGACCGGTTATCCGGAACTGGCCGGTATCGTCCGTACGGTTGAAGGGGCCGCCGCCCGAGACCGGAACGATGCGGCGCTTGCCGCGGTAGTACTTCCATTGGGCCGGAAAGATGCTGACGTCCGGGAGCGGATCGCCGAGCTCGTCGGTGATGCGGCCGGCGATCGACCCGGTGCGCGGCAGTGAGAAGTCGGCGTCGGCGACGCGCTGCCCATCGGCGAGCTGGATCGGACGGCCCGGCTCACCAAGGCGGCGCTGCCCGTATTGGAGCCGGATATAACCCGGACGCGTGGCCGACACCGTGTAGCGGCCGGCGGCCAGCTCCTTGAACTCGAAAACGCCCTGCGCGGTTGTGCTCATCGACCGCGACTCGCTC
>JANOJK010000212.1:0-1634 GCA_031408165.1 Acidobacteriota bacterium
TGCCGCGGATTGGCGATCGTCGCCGACGAGCAGATGAAGATCGGATCCGACCCGTAGTGGCGGCACACGCGCTGGAGCCGCCGCATGATGTTCGCCAGGTGGCTGCCGAACACGCCGCGATACGCGTGCAGCTCGTCGATCACCACGAACCTGAGATTCTCGAACAGCTTCGCCCACCGCGGATGGTGCGGCAGGATGCCGGAATGCAGCATGTCGGGATTGCTGAGGACGACGTGCGCCTTGCCGCGGATCGCGCGCCTTGCGTCCGACGGCGTGTCGCCGTCGTAGGTGAAGACGCCGATCTCAGGAGCGGCATTTTTCAGCTCGCCCCCGGCGCTCTGATGACTGATGAGTTCAACGAGCCCCTGCAGCTCCGCCAGCTGGTCCTGCGCGAGTGCCTTGGTCGGGAACAGGTACAGCGCCCGCGACGAATGGTCCTTCAGGATCGCATCGAGCACCGGCGCGTTGTAGCAGAGCGTCTTTCCCGAAGCCGTCGGGGTGATCGTGACGACGTTCCGCCCCGCCAGCACATGCCCGAACGCGATCGCCTGATGGGTGTAGAGCTGTTCGATGCCCCGCGCCGCAAGTGCCGCGCGCAGGCGATCGTCGGTCTGCTCAGGAAACGGCGCGTAGGTCGCCGACACCGCGGGGAGCCGGCGCGTCGCCGTGACAATCGCGTCCGCATCCGGGCCGCCAGGGCGGGGGGATGCCGCCAGCCGCCCGAGCGCCTGCTGGAGGAGCTGGTCCTTGTCGCCGGAAATGACGGGCAGAGAGGAGGCCATGGGATCTAAGTCCGGATCTTCGAAGGAGTTGCGGGGTTATCGTAACAGGGAGCCGGCGGGCGATCAAGAGGCGAAACCGAATCGCCGCGTGCCTACTGCGGCGGCTGTAGGTGAGAGGGCGATCATCCTCTCAGGCGTTCCCATGCCTCCCGCCGCGCCGACGCTTCGGCAACGGAGCGGTAGCGATGGACGCCGCGGGGAAAGCGTTTCGGCGACATACGGACAGCGGTTGAGGACAGCTCGCACGCCAGCCGCAGGTTCGCCGGATCCAGCGGCTCGCGGAAGGCCGCCGACGGCATCTGCTCTACGGAACGGAACTTTCTAACGGGCATCAGTCCTCCAGCCCGAACCGTGCCTTGAGCACCTGGGCGTCGGCGCGGTCCTGCGGACGGACGGTGTCCCGCTTCATCCTATAGAGCATGCGAGCCGTCGCGACTCGAACGGGGAGTCCCTCCACGCTCAGGATCTCCGATTCGACGTCGGAGTAGTGAAACGCTTCTCCCAAGCGCGCCAGGATGTCGATCCAATAATCCGTCCCCGGAGGCGCGTACTGAATCGCCGGATAGTCCCCCGCCAGGTCCGCGGCGGAGATCTGCTCGATATCCGGGTCCTCGAACACCTCGCCGAGCGCCGCCTTCAGCGCGCTCACGTTGCCCTCGTCAGGACTCACGAACACGTCCATGTCCCGCGTCGCGCGAACGATACCCTGCGCCGCCATCGCCATAGAGCCCACAAGCACGTACGCCACGCGATGGCGCTCGAGCGCCGCCAGTATGCGCATCGCCTCCGCAAACGTCATCGCGGTTGATTATCTCACCCACTCGACTGCGGGAGTGGATCCCACGCCTGGGG
>JANOJK010001229.1:0-8973 GCA_031408165.1 Acidobacteriota bacterium
GTGTTCCTCATGGAGACCACCGCCCGATGGACGCCGCTCACGCCGGAGCTCGAAGTGAAGCTCCTGTTCGGGCGGCATCTGTGGGAATTCGCCCAGCACGCCGACATCCTCGGCCAGCGGACGGCGGAGCTCCGTGCCGGCCCGCACTACACGAGGCCGCCGGTCGATGGGTACAAAGAGGTACTCGATGAGCAGTTGACCTGCGAGACCGCGGCCGACCGGGTCGCTTGCGTCTACGATGCGCTGGTGCCGGATTTGACCCGGCGGTACGAAGAGATCCTGCGGGACGCGGATCCGCTGCTCGACCAGCCGACCATCCGAATCGCCGACCGCATCGTCGTCGATCTCGCGCGGCTCCAGGTGGAACGCCGCGACATGCTGGCCGGCGTGGCCGTGCCGGCTGCAGACCCCGAGTGGACGGCACTGCTGCAGCGCCGGCTGGCGGCGCATCTCGAGTTCACGAACTTCCGGCCCGCCAGGGAGTCAACGGCATGAGCACAGCCTGGCCCCGCAAGGACGTGCAGGGTGTCGAGCTGGCGGCCGACCCTGCGCGCGAACCCTGCTTCAAGGTGGTGCACACCGACGCCGGCATGGAAGACTGGCCCGACATCTCACTCCAGTCGCGCCGGGAGCGGCTGCACCGGCACATGAACAACGAGCTCGGCGCGCTCGAGATCGCCGCGCAGTGCCTGGTCGACTTCAACACTTCGCCCTGGGACATCAGAATGTCGCTGGCCCGTCAGGCCTCAGACGAGGCCCGTCACGCGGCCATGCTGTACCGGCGTCTGCTCGAGTTGGGCGGACACAAGGGGCAGTTTCCCATATCCAACTACGAGTGGGGCGTCACGGCGATGATCGGCGACCTGCCGGGCCGGCTGGCCGTGCAGAATCGAACCTTCGAAGCGGGCCTGATCGATCTCCTGGGCTCCCTCCGTGTCATCTGGCGCGATGCGGGCGACATTGAAACGTCAGACCTCCTCGACGCCATCCTCGCCGATGAGATCCTGCACGTGCGCTTCGCGAACCGGTGGTTGAAGAAGACGACCGAAGAGAATCCGCGGGTGCTGCTCAAGGTCGCCATGGCGGTTCGCTTCCTCGGTCGGATCAACGCCGCGCTCGCCCCGAAGCCGGGCGACGTCAATGCCGCCGGGACGACGTTCACCGAGACGCGCCTGCTGGCGCCGGCCGTCAACGTCGAGGGCCGGCTCGAAGCCGAGTTCTCGGAAGAGGAAGTGCTGGAGGTCCTCAAGCAGGCGGGCTTCCGCTCGATTCTGCCAGCCGCGATGAAGGACGGAAGCCATGGAACCGACCAGCGCGCCGCCACCAGCGTTCGGTAGCCGCCCGGCGCGCGACGCCCGCTTCACGGTGGTCGATCGCTGGGCCGACTGCATGAATTTGCCGGACGGCCACCCGGAAAAGCCTCTCGAGTTCATGCACCGGCAGGTGAACGAGGAGCTCAACGTCCTCGAGAACGCCGCCAGAAGCCTGGCGGAATTCACCGACGCCGACTGGTCCATCCGGATGTCACTGGCGCGGCAGTGCAGCGACGAGTCGCGTCACGCGGCCACCTATCGCCGGGTGCTGGAGGAACGCGGCGGCTACATCGGCCAGTACCCGGTGATGAACTTCCAGTACCGGATTCTGTCCGGGATTGATCACTTGATTGGCCGCCTCGCGGTGCAGAATCGCACGTTCGAAGCCGACGGCCTCGACGCGGCCGTGTTCGGGGCGGCGGATGCGGTGAAGCGCGGCGATCTGGCGCTCGCGGCGGTCTACGAGGCCCAGCAGGCCGACGAAGTGCAGCACGTGAGGTTCGCCAACGACTGGATTCGCGATCAGGTCCACAAGGATCCGCGCATCGTGCTGCGGATGGCGACGGCCCTGTCGATGGCGGCACGCGAGTTCGCCAACGTCTTCACCGGCGGCGGCACGGCTGTGATCAAGTACGGCGTCGATACCGTCGCGCGCCTCGAGGCCGGGTTCGCTCCGCAGGAAGTCGACCTGGCCGCGGGGCAGGCCGAAGAGCGCCGGCGCCGCGCCGTGGCGGCCCAGGCTGTCGACGCCACGGCCGGCGGATAGGCCACCGCTTCATGGACGGATCAGCGACGGCGCTTGCTCCGTTGCTCAAGAAGGCCGGGCTGGAGATCGAGTCCGAAGTCCGTGGCTCGAGCATGCACCCTGCGCTCCCGCCCGGATCGCGGATCCGCATCCGTTGCGGAACGTCGGCCTCTCGGCTCGGCGACATCGTCGCCATTGTTGCCGATCCTCCCATCGTGCACCGTGTCGTCAGCCATCGGCGGTACCGGTCGAGGCTGTACACGATCACGCGGGGCGATGCGTTGTGGTTCTGCGATCTACCCGTGACCGACGATCAGATCCTCGGCATCGTCTGCGGGCAGCAAGAGGGTGACTCGTGGCGCGCGCCACGGGGGTTCGAGCCGCCGGCTGGATTCAGGTCCGTGCTGGCCTGGCTGTCGCTTCGATCGATGGAGGCCGCCATCTGCATGAGCGAGCGGGCGGCGTCCCTCGTCGCACGCGCAGGCGCCGCGCTCGCATCACGCCGAGGCGATCGTGCATGACCACGACGCGAGTGCAGACATGACCTGCCCGATCGACAGGTGGTCGATTATGATTGTGGAGACGCTCAGGGGACGACGAGTGATCGGTGCCGGCACCAAGGCAGCGGCTGCCCGGGCGTCCGTAGATTCATGACGTGCAGCAGGTCCTGGCAGTGTGCGGTATCAGCGTGATCTGTGAGTTCGGGGCGGCGACGTCGACGCTCGCCGTCCTGCGGTCGATGCACGCTCGCGTGGCGCACCGAGGTCCCGACGGCGAAGGCTGGCTGGCGGTGGATGCGAATTGGAGGACCACGGTCACCACCAGCGGAGACGCGCTGCGTGCCGCGGTCGGCGATCGATCGCTGCGCGTGGCGGCGGCATTCCGCTGGCTCCAGATTCAGGATCCGCGCCCGACGAGCCGTCAACCCATGGGCTCGGTGTCGGGCGACGTCTGGGTTCTGTTCAACGGAGAAATTTACAACCATCGAGACCTGCGCCGGGAGCTCATCGCGCACGGCTTCTCGTTTCGTACCAACAGTGACACCGAGGCACTGCTCGTCGCGTATCAGCACTGGGGTGACCGCTGTTTCGAGCGGTTGAACGGGATGTGGGGCGCGGTCATCATCGATACGCGCCGCCGGACGATCACCTTTTCACGCGATCGCCTGGGGATTCGTCCGTTGTTCTACCGCCTCGACGGCCCGCGGCTTCTCGCGGGGTCGGAAGCCAAGCAGCTCGCCTGTCCCGGCAGCGGGCGGCCCGTCGCCAACCGGGATGCGGTCCTCGGGTTCCTCGCCGGGCGCCGCCTGCCGTGCGAGCAGACCTATTTCGCCGGCGTTCACGCGCTCCCCGCCGCGGCCTCGACAGTCGTGCCGCTCGACGGAGCCGCGCCGAACGGCCTCCACATCGACCGCTATTGGACGCTCGACCGGCCGTCCTCGCGAGAGGCCGTCAGGTCGCTGTCGCTCACCGCGGCGAGCGCGCGCCTCGAAGAACTGCTGCACGACTCGATGGCCCTTCAGGCGGATGCGGCGGTGCCCGTCGGCGCGCTGCTGTCAGGCGGGCTCGATTCCTCGGTCGTCTCGAGGTTTCTGGTCGACGCGAGACGCCGCGAGGGTCAGCACTCGTCGCTGGTGTCGGTGACGGCAGCAGACGCGGTCGGTCCGCTCGACGAGCGTCCGTACATGCGTGCGATGGCACAGGCCCTGGCGGGCGACGACGTCACGGCGATCGAGTCGTCGATGGATTCGTCCTGGGTCGCCGCGTCGATGGACCGGGTGACGTGGCACCAGGAGGAGCCGCTGCCCGGCGTTGCGCTCGTGGCGCACGACCACGCGTATCACACGGCCGCCGCCCACGGGATTCGCGTCGTACTCGAAGGGACCGGCTCGGACGAGATCTTCGCGGGCTATCCGCGGCATCAACTGGCGCGTATCCGGGATCACGTCCGCAGACGTCAGTGGGTAGGTGCCGCCAGCGAGCTCGCCGGAGCCTGGCGCCGCGACGACGTGTTCGGTCCATGGGTTCGTGACTTCGTCGGTCAGTCCGTACGCCGCCGGCTGGGAATGGCGACGGCGGCGCGACCTGGATGGCTGGGGCAGGACCTCACGCCGCGGGCGACCGCGACGAGCGCCCCACCACCCCCTCCACGGAATCTGTCGCTGCTGGCGCAGATGTCGTTCGCCGACGTGACCTGGGGGAATGTTCCCGCGGTGCTGACGGTCACCGATCGTAATGCGATGGCGCACTCGGTCGAATCCCGCGTGCCGTTTCTCGACCATCGGGTGGTCGAGTTCGCGTTTGGCTTGCCGGACGACTTCAAGACGAGGCGCGGCGCGCTGAAGATCGTGCTCCGTCACGTGGCGAGGGGCCGGCTGCCGGCGCTCATCGCCGAGAGGCGTGGCCGCATCGGGTTCGGGATGCCGATTGCGGACTGGATGCGCCACGCCATGAGACCGAGCCTGATCGAGACCGTGCATGGCCCCGAGGTGACACGCCACGATGTGTTCGATCCTGCGAAGACGCAGCGCTTCGTGACCGGGTTCCTGCAGGAGCGACACCAGGACGTGGCATCGGTATGGCGGATCTACGCGCTGGCGCGTTGGCTGCGGGCGTACCACCCGGCGGTCTGAAAGAAGACGTGAACGTGCACGAGCTGAACCAGGTGGCAACGGCCGAGGCCGGCAACCGGCCGGCGGCTCAGTCTTTGTGGATTGAGTCGTCCAGGTTCGACTTGCTCTTCTTCATCCTGTCGCCGCTCGTCGCGCTGCCCATCCTGATTCTCTCGCCGCAACCCAGTCTGCTGTCACTGGCGTTCGGCTGCGTCCTGGGCATCCCGCATTACCTCTCGACGTTGACGTTCTTCTTCTGGGACGAGACGCGCGCGCAGCATCGCGCCGACTGGGCCCTGTTTTTCGGCGGCCCTGTCCTCATCGTGGCCGCGCTGTGGGTCGCGGCCGCGTTGCACGTGGCGGCGGTCATTCAAGTGGTGATCTTCGTCTGGAACGCGTTCCACGTTGCCCGTCAGAGCTGCGGCATCCAGTCCATCTACCGCCATCGGGCAGGCGTGAAAGACCCGGCCATCAAGTCGATCGTGAACGCCGCGATCATCTCGACATCGGTCACCCTGGCGTTCTGGAACACTCCGGGGCATCCGGGGCTCCACCATTTCATGGTGAGACTCTCGCCGCATCTCCCGCAGGCGGTCTGGCTCGTCGCCATCACGATCGCCGCGGTCTCGCTCGTCCGGTTGGCGCGGTCCCTGTTCCAGCGGTTCCGCAGCAGCGCGCCGCCGCGGATGCCGGAGCTCGCCTTCCTCGCGACGAGCCTCCTGTTGTTCCACCCGTATCTCTGGATTCACGATTCCAACCAGGCCACACTGGGCATGCTCCTCGGCCACTTCATCCAGTATCTGGCCATCGTGTGGCTCGTCCACCGGCGGAAGTTCAGCCGTCTCGGCGCGCAGGTGTCGCACCAGTGGCTTGCGAAACTGAGCACCACCCTTCCGCTCCTGCTGATCGTGCTGTTTGGCATCGGCGTGACATCTTTCGCGTTTCGCATCTTTCCGCCCGTGGGGGTGCAGTCCGCGTACTCCGTCGGGCTGCTGTCGCTCGTGCTGGTGCACTTCTATCTCGACGGCCTGTTCTGGGCGTTCAAGCGTCCGGAAGTGCGAGGGAGTCTCGGCCCCTACGTCATGAGTGGCCGTGCCGGCAAGGCAGCCTGAGGGTCAGTTTTTCGGCGCAGGGATGACCACTCGACAAATACGAGCAGCTGGGGGATGTTGAGAAACAGGATTCCCATCGTCAGCACGATTCCCGCGTGGAAGACCAGGACGGCCGGGATCAGCCATTTGCGCAGTCGCGGCCACACGACCATCGTGATCAGACCCAGATCCAGCGACAGGCTGATGATGCCAATCAGCCAGCAGACCAGGGGCCGATCGGCCAGCCAGACTCCGATCCGTGTGGAGACGAGGACCTGATCCTGCTGGCTGAAGACGAGCATCCAGCGTCCGATGTTTTCGCCGCTCACCCAGCCCGGCCCGGCAAGCGCGAGCTTCGCGTAGCCCGCGATGAAATAGATCTGGCAGAGCAGCAGCTGAACGAGACGAAGGGGCCACTGATACTCGCCCGAGGGTGGCGGCGTTCTCCGCCCAGGCACCAGGCACAACGCGTCGCCGCAGCGAGAGAACGAGAGCGCCAGCAGCGCGAGCACGTCGACGGTGAAGCCTCGCTCGAACGGATTCGGCGTCCAGAAAATCGTCTCCAGCGGGGCGAGGTGATAGAGAAGCAGGCCGGCGCAGAAGCACGCCACGCGCGGCCGGACGCCGATAGCTGCCGCGATCAGCGCCGCGAACGTCGTCCACTGAAGCACGTATTCGAGCGAAGCGTGTCCGGGAAACAGCAGATACCGCCAGCGTTCGGCGCGCGACACACCCGCCCAGAACACCTCGGGCACGCCGGAGATGGCGGCCAGGTCGAGCGATCCGAGCATCCACAACGCGTGAAGCGAGAAGATGACGCGGGCGGCGGCCAGGTTGATCGCCGGCGCGGGCGAGAACCAGAAGGTGTTCCACCACACATTCATGGTCTGAGATACTCGAACACCAGCGAACGCTGGACGGCCGACGGATCGGTGCGGCGTTGCTCGAGATTCCACGACTCGCGATAGAGACGGATGCCCACGAGCGGTGTTGGAGGCGTCGTGCCCGGTACGCTCCACCACTTCGGGTGCAGCAGAAAGTACGGAGCCGCCAGTGGGCCCCAGAGCCGATCGAAGTAGCCGACAGTCCGACCCGCCCTCGCATCCTGACGGCCCTGCTCCGCGAGTTGCACCATGAACTCCGCTGCGCGGGTGCGGTCTTCGGGTCCGAGCCGGAGCAGTTCCCGGCCGGCCCAGGCCTGCAGTTCCTCCACGACAAACGGCTGCCAGGCACGGTAATCGACGTTGTGCTCCACGCCAGCGCGGTCGACGGCGACGAGCCGGGAATGGTTCGCCGACGGACCCTGGATGCCCGCGACGAGTGGCCATGTGGAGAACGGCCACATTTCGCGCTGGAACAGGCCCGCGGCGAAGCTGACGGTGAGCGTATAGAGAAGAAAGGCGTTGATGGACCCACGCCCTCGGGCGCCGGCCGGCGCATGAGCGCGCCAGGCCGCAAAGAGTCCCAAGGCGACGTAGCCGGCGATTCCGCAAACCCTGAGGATGTCCGTCACGCGAGGCGTCCCCCAGGCATTGCGCACGTGCGGCGCGCCGAAGCGAGGATGCAGCTGAAAACGCGCCCAGTCTATACGCACCGGACGCCGAGGCCAAGGCAGATCAAGAAGCGGCTCACCGCCTCCTCAGCATCCGCCGCATCTCTTCCTGGAGCATTCCTCGAGCTGCGGGGCAGTTCGGACTCTCTCACTTGAGACAGAACGGACTAATATTGCGCTGAAGACACCGGTCCGCGGTCCGCGTACGGTGTCTGCGCCTCTGGACTCAATCACTTGGACGCAAGACTTCCAGTGTTCCCGAGCATGGTAATCGTCACGGTGTCCTGTCGGCAGTGAGCCCCGGCCACGCACTTCCCCTTACCGATCAAGCCGGCGAAGGCGGGGCCGGGCGACTGCGCTCGCTCGCCGGCGGCATCGAGGAGGAGCTGTTGCTCCGCCTGTTCGGCCGCCATGCGACGACGTCCGACCAGTGGCGGTCCCTGGCGGGGGAAACAGACTGGAGCCGGTTGCTCATCCTGGCGGGCCCACTGATGGCCCCGCACCTGGCGCATCGATTGTCCGCGGCTGGCCTCGGAGCGCTGGTCCCCCCGGCCGCCGTTGAGCGACTCCAAAGCGACTGTCGTTTCGGCGCAATGGTGCAGTTGCAGCAGCGCGCCGGCCTGCGGGCCGCCGTGTCCGCACTGGCCCGGGCCGGCATTGCCACCGTCGCGCTGAAAGGCGTCGCGCTGGCCGAGGGCGTCTACAGCGACCCGACGCATCGACTCATGAGCGACGTCGATCTCTGGGTGTCGGACCAGAGCCTGCCGGACGCGGTCCGCGCACTTCGCCTCGAGGGATTCGAGATCCACACGCGACACAAGCGGATGGCCAGCGCGGCAGGTCCGGCCGGCGAGCACCGATACGAAGCCTTGATCTGGCGTGACGCCCCGGTGCTGCTCGAGCTCCACGACCCACCGACTTCCTTCCAGCGCCTGAGCGCCGCTCGTCGCCGCCTCGCCTGGGAGCGGGCGACGCCTTCAGCCACATTCGGCCCGGCACTCCGGACTCTGGGTGCCGAGGACCTGCTTCTGCACGTGGCGCTGCACGCCGCCCGGCACGACTTCGAACTCGGACTCCGACCCCTGGTCGACCTTCTGCTCATCGTCGAACGGTGGGGCACATCGTGGCGATGGGAAGAGCTCGGGTCGGACTACCGGGCCCAGCATGCCGACGTGCCGATGTACGTGACGCTGGCGCTCGCCCGCACCCTTCTCGGCGCGGCGATCCCCAATTCCCTCTTCGAACAGCTTCCCCAGCCACCCGAGGTCGAGGAGATATACCGCCTCTCGCTGCGAGCCGCACTCGAGCCCACCGTTCAACACCTGCCGCAATTGGTCCACGGGTTCGTCCAGCAGCCAACGTTCACGAGTCGCCTCGCCTTCCTCTGGCGACGATTGACGGTCTACTATTGGCCCCCGCGGCCGCAAGGTCAATCGTTCAGGGGCGCGGTCTCGGACACGCTCCGCCGCGTGCAGTTTGATGTGGCCGTCAAGGTACCAAAATACTGGCGGTCCTGGCGGCGTGGGTTGCTGTGGGGTGAAGACCTGCGCCGCAGCGCGGCTCTCGCCCGCGAGCGCGGGCACATTCATCAGCTCATGGTCGAGGCCGAACGCCGGGCCGGGATCGTGGACGCGGCGACCAGGCTGTCAGAAAGGGAACCG
>JANOJK010000048.1:0-2907 GCA_031408165.1 Acidobacteriota bacterium
CGGCCCCGGGGCACCGAAGTCGGCGGTCGCGACCGTGTGCAGCGCTTCCTTCTGCGCCGGCACCGTGTGGATCCCGTACTCACCCTTGTAGTAGGTGATGAACGCGATCCGCTGCGGTTTGCCCTCGTCGCGCAGGACGACAGGGGAGACGTTGCCGCCGAGCGCGTCGGTGTACTGTTTGAGCTCGTTGGTCTTGAGGTTCAGCGTCCAGACGTTGTAGATGTTGCCGTTCCTCGCGATTTCCGGGCTGATCGGCTGGTTCGGATCCACCGCGGTCGACGGGAAGACCAGGGTGTCGGCGTCCATGAACTGCGCCCCGCCGTCGTCGTGCGTGCCGAAGGTGAGCTGCGTCTTCTTGCCGGTCGCGACGTCAAGCCGGAACAACTTGTCGTTGCCGCTGACGCGGGCGAGGTAGGCGATCGATTTGCCGTCGGGCGCCCAGGTCGGACCGTAGTCGCCAAACGCGTCGTTGGTCAGGTTCTTGACTTCGCCGTTCTCGAGGTCCATCAGAAAGATGTCCCCGGTGGCGTTGCGAAGCCCGGCAAACGCCAGCCACTTGCCGTCGGGGCTGATGTCGGGCGACTCCGCCATGTCCACCGTCTTGACCCGGAAGCGCTTCTCGATCTTCCTCGTCAGCACGTTCTGGAGCACGACTTCCTTCTGCTTCTCCTTGCGCGCGAAGTAGGCGATGCGGTCGCCGACCGGCGACCACGACATCCACGGCACGGCGTTCCCGCGGAACCCGCCTGGCGTCGAGATGTACTCGAACCCGAAGCCGGTGTTGAACCCGCCCGTCAGGTTGCGGATCACCTTGCTGTCCTTCGTGGACAGGAGGACGATGTCGAGCTCCTGGTCCTTGCGGTTGCCCGCCGCGACGGCGATCAGGTCGCCGGAGGGGGAGGGTTCGATGGACACCACCGAGACGAATTCGGTCTTGCCGCGCTTGGGCGCGAGATCGCGGCCGTAGTCCACGGGCCGCTCCTTGTCGCGGAACGGCTTGAACCGGTCTTTGAGGTACTTGTCGAACTGCTCGTCGAACTCGTCGGGCTTCAGCTTGAACGCTTCCTCGTACGCGGTGTCGCCGCCGCCGATGACGCTCTTGCGCAGCGCGAACAGGAACTGCCGCAGCCCTTCCTTGCCCCATTTCGATTCGATGAACTCGAACGCGGCATGCCCGAGGTTGTAGGGCAGACGGCCGTCGGCGAACTGGGCCCCCTGGAAGTCGCTCATCGGCGGGACGATGTCGGCGATGGCGGCGTCGCGGACCGACATGAGGTCGAACGGGTTCCAGTAGCCGGTCTCGTAATCCGCCAGCCCCTCGTCGACCCACAGCGGCAGGCCGCGCCGCAGCAGCGTCCGCGGGATGATGTCGAACTCGAAGATGTGCGTGAGCTCGTGGGTGATGAGGCGGTAGAGCGCGTCGGACGGCTCGTCGATCGGCAGCACCATGCGGTCGCGATACGGCTCGGCGAAGGCGAGGACGCCTTCGGGGAGCTCGCCCGGTTCGATGTTCTGCTGCTGGAACTCGCTCGCCGTCTTATAGAGGATGAGCGGGACCTTGAAGGCGAGGTCGTGCTTCAGATCCGCGCTGACCGTCTGGTACGCGCTTTCCGCGTAGCTCGCGATCCGCTCGAGATGCTGCTCGATCTCGGGGTAGTAATAGATCTCGAAATGATCCGTCGTGTAAGTGTGCCACTTGAAGTGGTCGAACTTGATGCGGTTCTTGTTGTAGTACGGCCCGAAAGCCGTCTGAGCGCTGGCGGCGATCGTGCCGGCGGCAAAGACGAACAAGAAAAGGGCGATGCCGAACGGCGCTCGTAATCCGCGCCTGCTGGTCGAACGCATGTTTTACACCTCGAATGGTGCCGATGTTACTGCGACTAAGACGTTTGCCGCAACGCGGAGGTCCCCTTGGCTCGCTGAAGCGTGAGACGGAGGCGGCCGGCCCGACCCCGGTGCCGCGCCCTCAGCAAGGCACGTGCCGCGCTCCCCCACGGGTTCCAGCGGCGTTCGGCGACCCGTTGCCCTGCCCATTGTCCCCCGGCGGGAGCGCCTGTGTCCTCCCCGCGATACAATGCTTGGAATAAATCCGCACCGCGCCGGTGTTCTGTCCATTGGGCGCTTTTGCGGGATCCCTCGCATGGCTTTCCGCCGCCCTTCCGGCCGTTCACCGGGCCCCGCCCCCTCGGGCGGGCCTGAGACGGAGTTTGCGCAGGCCGCGCTCGTCCATCTCGACAGCCTGTATGGGACCGCGCTGCGGCTGACTCGTCGAGCGGCGGATGCGGAGGACCTGGTCCAGGACACGTATGTGAAGGCGTTCCGGTCTGCCCATCAGTTCGAGGCAGGGACGAACCTGAAGGCGTGGCTCTTCACCATCCTCCACAACACGTTTCGGAACATCCGGCGGCACGACGGGCGCAACCCCGTGGACGTGGACACCGACGCCGTCGAACAGGCGGTCGCCGCCGGCCCGGGGGCGCAGTCGCCGGAGCAGATCCTGTCGGGCGCGACGCTCGACGCGGACCTGCAGGGGGCGCTCGACGCGCTGCCCGACGCGTTCCGCCAGGCGGTCTGGCTGCGGGACGTGGAGGAGTTGTCGTACGCGGATATGGCACAGGTGCTGGACGTGCCGATCGGCACGGTCATGTCCCGCATCTCGCGGGGCCGGCGCGCGCTGTCCGAGGGGCTGCAGGCCCGGCGCCTGGCCACCCGGGGGAAGAGCACGGAGCTGAAGAGAAGACATGGCTGACGAGATCAAGACCTGCCGGGAGCTCGACGACCATCTCGCCCCGTACGTGGACGGCGAGGAGACGCCCGCCGCGCGGCGCTCCGTCGAAGCCCATCTCGCCGCGTGTCCTCCGTGCCAGGAGCACGCCGACGCCGAGCGTTCCTCGCGCGACATCGTCA
>JANOJK010000054.1:0-4032 GCA_031408165.1 Acidobacteriota bacterium
CGGCGCCACACCATCTGCAAAAACACGCCTGTTTCCGCGTGCAGCCGGCGGCCCACGACGGATTCCCGCCGGAAATGTCCTAAAACTACTCGGTCATCAGGACGTCTCGGCAGGGGCCTCGCGTTCGTCGGACCGTTCGTCCCAGACGTCCGAGGCGGCGATCTCGCGGATGACGGGCTGATTCCTTGCCTGTCGAACCATCTCGCCGCGCGGGTCGGAGAAGCCCCACTCACGGACGTCGATGGCGAAGCTGAAACGGGAGATGAGCGTCCCCCGGGTCATGTCCGCCTCCTCCTCATCGCGCCCGATGTCGGCGCGGGCCTGCTCGATCAGTTGTTCCATCACCCAGTCGGGGACGTTGCTGCGATAGCCGGGGTAGACGTAGCTGAACATCTGGAGCTGCGCGAGGAGCAGCGGCCAGTTCGGACCGACGCGGGCAACCAGCCGCTCCCAGTCGAGCGTGTCACCGACGCACAGAATCAGGTGCACGACGTCCGACATGTCGTGGCGGTGCCGCTCGTGGATGAACAGGCGGTGCCAGAGCAGCTCCTCGGCGGGCGCGATCCGTACCGGCTGCGCGGCGAGCACCCCGGGCCGGCTGTGCTTGTGCCACTCCGCATCAATGAACGCGACGCTGTTGCCCATCCCATAGATCAGGTCCACGAAGCGCTCGCCGGAAAACGCCTTTGCCAGCCAGTGCATGTCTTCGAGCCGCATCACGAAGCCGGCCTGGCGCAGCGCCCGCGCGGCTGGAATGACCAGCGATGGCTCGACGAATACATCGAGGTCCTTGGTCTGGCGGTAGATGCCCGTGTGCTCGTAGATCGCGTAGGCGCCGGCGACCACATAAGGCAGGCCCGCACCGTTCAGGGCCTGCAGCGCCCGGCGATAGACTTCGCGCTCTTCCTCTGGAATCCAGAAGTCCCCATGTGTCAGCGACTTCCGCTCTTCTTCCGACAGCCGCCTCGGACGGCGCCCGTGAACGCTAGGCATGGTCATCAGCCTGCTAATTCTTCTTCGGTCGGGAAGCTGTGCTGGGCGCGCCCTTCTTCGCCCTCGTGCTGTGCCGTCGTCTTGTACAGCTCGAACCGGCCGTCGGAGGCGAGCGACGCACACCGGTGGCGGAGGCTGGCCATCTCGTCGCGCGTCAGCGGGGTGAAGTTCGACGCGATGCGGAGATTCTGCTTCAGCACGCGCATGGAATCGATGCCGCAAATCGTAGTGGCGACCGGCAGGCTCATCGCGTAGCGCAGCGCCTCTTCAACGCGAACGGCTTTTTTCTTCACCGGCCGGCCCGACCCGCAGAGGCTCTTCATGCCGATCGGTGCGATCCGCTGCCGCAGCAGTTCGGGGAGGACGCGCTGCTCGAAGCTGCGAAACGAGGCGTCGAACACGTTGAGCGGCAGCTGGCACGAATCGAACGGATAGTCGAGCGAGAGCATCCGCAGGTGGATGTCCGGATCCTTGTGCCCGGTGAAGCCCACGAATCGGACCTTCCCCTGGCGCTTCGCGCGATCCAGCGCCTCGATCACGCCGCCACGCGCGAAGTGCCGGTCGGGATCGTTGTAGTAGGCGCACTCGTGCACCTGCCAGAGATCGAGGTAGTCGGTTTTCAGCCGCCGGAGAGATTCCTCGAGCTGCCGCATCGCCACCCGCGCGTCGCGCCCGTGGGTGCACACCTTGGTCATCAGGAACACGCGCTCGCGCCGGTCATGAATCGCGCGGCCCATCCGGACCTCGCTCTCGTGCTCGTTGTATTCCCAGGCGTTATCGAGAAACGTGATCCCGCCGTCAATCGCCGCGTGGACGATGCGGACGGCTTCGCGGACCGACGTCACCTCGCCGAGGTGATACCCGCCCAGCCCCAGGGCGGACACGGACTGATCGGGATGCCGGCCAAACGGACGAAGCGGTACTGACATCAACGGGCCTCTAGCAAGCCCCACGCCGATTCAGGATCATGGATTCGGATTGAGGATTCAGGATTCGGATTGAGGATTCAGGATTCAGGATTAGGGATGCGGGATGAGCGATCAGGGATCAAGGATTCGATTGCCAGATCGCTCGGCCGACGAAGAACGGACCGAGACGGTCGAGGTAGAGCGCCGTCTGCTGAGTCTTGCGCATGGCCTGGACCACGGCCGAGAGCGGGAAGAGCTCCTTGCCGACGAGGCCGATCACGAAGTCGTTGTCGTCGCGGTCGAGCCCGTGGCAGGCGAGCCGGACGTCGTGCGCGTAGTCGCCGGCGCCGAACGCCATCCCGATGGCGCCGTGCTCCGACAGGATGGCGCGCTGCTCCTGCTCCGGCAGCTGCGCGAAGCGTCCGCTGCGCCGGAGCGGATACCAGATCGCCCACCGCCAGTCGGAGTTCAGGACGGTGCGGCGCGGCCGGTGAACGAGGGTCTCCGCCAGGTCCGGCTCGTAGCCGAGCGCGTAGGTGCGCCCGAGCATCGTGTACTCGGGCTTGAGCGCCAGGCCCGCGCACGGGCCGGCGTTCAAGGCAGGCCTGACGCGCTCGACGAACGCCTCCGGCGTCTCGGTCACTGTCAGGACGGCGACCCCGCGCGGGTCGTTGACATCCTCGTAGACCACGCCGTCGGCGCCCGATTGCCGCACGTGGGTCGCGACCGCCCCGGCGTCGGCGCAGCCGCCGAACACCAGCAACTGCATGAACAGGCGCCGGTCGGAGCGCTGCGGCTCGCCGTTCTTCTGTCCTCCCTTTTCGCTCAGATCAGGCGGCTGCATCCGCTCGCGCGCTGTCTCCATTCGGCCCGACCCATTCTACAATCAGGAAGTCATGTCCACCGAACACCGCCAGGCGGCCCAGCGCCGCCTCAACGACCTCCTGACGATTGTGCGCGGTATGCCGGCCCAGGCCGGGGAGCTGGCGCGGCTCGTCGAGGAAGCCGAGGCGCTCGATCGCGCCATCTCCGCCTTCCACCTCGAGGGGATTCGCTTCCGCATTTACAACGTGGACCGGCTCGTCCTGCATCCGCCGGTCCCGCTGCCCGTGGAAGCCCTCGCGATCGTGGCGGACGTCCGCAAGCACCTCGAGGCCGCCGGCTTCCACACGCGGTCGCACCAGTCACCCGTGTAATGACGAGCTGCCGGAAACCCGGCAGTTTGTCAGAGTTCTGTCGTCATGTCGCAGGTGTGCGCTGGAGGTCCATCATGGGGTATGCCACGCATTCTGCTGTCTTCCGTTTTCAAGCCTTTCGCCGTCGACGATGAGTTCGGGTCGAGGGCGATCAATCCGGCGGAGTTGTACCACAACCAGGTGACCCGCGAGCAGGGGCCGTTCTCGCTGCGGATGTTCCACCGGTCGTGGGGCTTGATGCTGCTGCAACACAACATCACCGCGCCGTGCACGGTCCTCGACTTTCCCACGCGCGAGCGTTTCATCGAGGAGATTACGGCACACGAGTACGACATGATCGGGATCTCCGGCATCGTCGTGAACATCGGGAAGGTGCGCGAGATGTGCCGGCTGGTGCGACTGCACGCGCCCAAGGCGACCCTCGTCGTCGGCGGCCACGTCACGGCCATCCCGGGCGTCGAGCAGATGATCGACGCCGACCACATCGTCCGCGGAGAAGGCGTCCGGTGGCTGCGCGAGTTCGTGGGCGAAGATCCGGAGGCGCCGGTGCGCCAGCCGGTCATTCCTTCGTCATTCGGGTTCCAGATCATGGGCATGCCGGCCAGCAGCGGCGCGCGCGCCGCCACCATCGTGCCGTCGGTCGGGTGTCCGCTCGGCTGCAATTTCTGCACGACCTCGGCATTCTTCGGCGGCAAGGGACGCATGGTGCGGTTCATGGACACCGGCCGCGAGGTCTTCGACGTCATGTGCGAGGCGGAGCGCGAGCTGGGCGTCACCAACTTCTTCATCATGGACGAGAACTTCCTGCTGTACAAGCGGCGCGCGCTCGAACTGCTCGACTGCATGAAGGCCGAAGGCAAGGCCTGGGCGCTCTACGTGTTCTCGTCCGCGAACGCCATCCGCAAGTACGAGATGGCGCAGCTCGTCGACCTCGG
>JANOJK010000065.1:0-6358 GCA_031408165.1 Acidobacteriota bacterium
CTGCTCGACGGCTGGAAGGACGGAACCGTCAAGCTGCTCGTGACCGCCGCCGCGCTGCGCGCGCGCGCCGCGGCGTCGGAGCTCTTTCTGGACGGCGAGTACCTGGCGCTCGAGACCGAGATGGCGGTGGACGCACGGGTCCTCGCGTTCGCGCGACTCTCCTCCACCGGTCGCGCCGCCATCGTCATCGCCCCGCACCTGGCGTCCGGCCTCGTGACACCGGAGCATCCCGTCCCGATCGGCGATCGCTGGCGGACCTCGCGCATCCCGCTGCCCAGGCCGCTCGCGGCCCTGACCTACCGTGATGCCGTCACCGGCGCCGAGATACGCCCCGCGACCAGCGGCGACAGCGCCTGGCTCTTCGTCGGCCAGGTGCTCAAAGCGTTGCCGGTGGCGCTGCTGCTTGCAGAGTAGTTGGTAGTTCTAGCAGCCCGTCTTCTGCGGCTCATTGTTGACGAGGTCGCGCGGCTGACGCGTTGAGCGCGACGATGTCGACGCGTTCCTGCGTGTTGCCGAGCAGGTACCCTCAGCCCAACAATCCGACGATTTCCTCGACGCTCCATCGGTGCCGATCGTCAGAGGTACTTACGGAGGTCGACGCGACCTGATTTCTGCAGCAGTGGCTTGAACAGGTCGCCGATCTTCTCGAAACGCGCGCGCACGTTGTCGATGCGGAAGTCCTCGATCCGCACCCCGGCCTCGATCTCTTCCCAGGTGACAGGGGTCGAGACGCAGGCACGGGGATGGGGCCGGACCGAGTACACCGACGCGAGCGTGCGCCCCCAGGCATTCTGGTTGTAATCCACGAGCACGCGCCCCTGCGGCCGCCTGGCGACACGGTACTCGGAGGTCATCAACGCGGGATGACGGCCGGCGAGCTCCCGGGCCAGTGCTTTCGCGAACGTCCACACTTCTTTCTGGAGCGGGCCGCGCGCGATCGGTACGAACAGGTGGAGGCCCTTCGAACCGGTGGTCTTGACGTACGCCGGCATCTCGAGCGCCGTCAGCGCGTCGTGCAGGATGTGCGACGACTCGAGCACCTGCTCCCAGGTGGCGCTCCCCGGATCGAGATCGAAGTGGAGGTAGTCCGGGCGATGCACGTCGTCGCAGGTCGCGTACCACTGGTTCAGATCGATGCACCCGAGGTTGATCACCCACAGCAGCGACGCCACGTCATTGATCATCGGGAAGTCGATGACGTTCCCGGAGTCGTGGTCGATGCGGCAGGTCTGGATCCAGTCGGGGCGCGGGGACGGCGCGCGTTTCATGAAGAAGAACTCGCCCGCGGCGCCGTGCGGGTAGCGCTTCATCACCATCGCGCGGTTGCGGATGTGCGGCACGAGCAGCGGCGCCACGTCGGCGTAGTACTGGATCAGATCCCCCTTCGTCACACCCAGCTCGGACCAGAACGGCTTGTCGAGGTTCGTCAGCCGGACGGCCTTGCCAGCCACCGTCACCTCGGCTGATCCGGATTTCGGGATGACCATGGGGAATTGGGGAATGACCCGATTTACCAGTTCTTCTTGATCGGCGTGAGTTTGGGCGGGCGCGGACCGTGGCGGACCGCGCCGGCGATGGGCACGCAGGCGAGCTCCTCGCCCGAACGCACACACCGGAGCAGGAGTCCGCCCCGGCTCATGTCCCCCCGGCCGACGAAGTCGATCGGGAAGAGCAGCCGCGCGCCGAACACCCCCGCGAGAACGTCCACGTACTTGGCCGACGCGATGCTGCCGAGCAGGACGACGTCGCACTCGGGGCCGATTTCCTCGGCGAGGGCCCGTGCGCTCGACAGCAGCGGACCGCGATACCGCGGGTCGTTCGCGGCGATGTCGACCCCCGCGAAGGCGCGCAGCGCGCCGGCCGTCACGACGGTCTCGACGGGGCGCAGCCCCGCGGTGGGCGTGATCACGAGCGCGCCGCTGCCGGCGAGCGGCGCCCCCGGCTCCGGCGGACGCGCAAACGCCAGCGCGTACGCCAGCTTCCCCCTGAAGTACAGGCCGCTGATGAACGCGAACACTTCGCCGATCGCGACGCCGCGCCCGCTCCGGAGGCGCGCCGCGAGATCGAACTCCGCCCGCTCGGAGAGCACCATCGTCGCGCGCGGGCCCGAGCAGTTCGCGGGAGACAGCAGGAAGACGCGCCCGGCTTCCGCCTTGCGCCGGTGAGGTGTCGTCATCGTCGTGTCCGCTACAGGCTCCAGCGCAGGAGCACCGCGCCGACGGTGAATCCGGCTCCGACGGAACAGAGCAGAACGAGGTCGCCATGTTCGAGCCGTCCCTGCCGGCGGGCATCCGCGAGGGCGAGGGGAATCGTGCCGGCGGTCGTGTTTCCGTACATGTCGAGGTTGATGATCACCTTGTCGGGCCCGAGTCCGAGCCGTTCCGTGGAGGCCTCGATGATACGGCGGTTCGCCTGGTGGGACACGAACAGATCCAGATCGGACGGCTCGAGGCCGTTCCTCCCGAGCAGCCGGCGCGCGATCTCTTCCGTGTTCTTGACGGCGAACTTGAACACCGTCGCCCCTTCCTGCTTCACGTAATGCAGCCGCTTGTCGACGGTGTCGTGCGAAGCGGGCAGCTTGCTGCCGCCCGCCGGCATGCACAGCGCTGACCCGCCGCTGCCGTCGATCCTGTGGGCGAAGTCGATGATGTGGGGCTCGCCTTCCTCCGCGACGGAAACCACGACGGCGCCGGCGCCGTCGCCGAACAGCACGCAGGTCGTGCGATCCGTGTAGTCGATGATGCTGGACATCACGTCCGCCCCGACCGCGAGGGCATGATCGTGCGCCCCCGTGGCGACCATCTGCATGGCGGTCGTCAGCGCATACGTGAACCCCGAGCAGGCGGCGCCGAGATCGAAGCCCCACGCGTGGTGCGCCCCGATCTTCGCCTGCAGGATGCAGGCGGTGCTGGGGAAGATGGTATCGGGGGTCGTCGTACCGACGACGATGAAGCCGAGGTCGTCGGCGCGGATTCCCGCCTCGCGCAAGGCCCCCTCGGCCGCCTCCTTCGCCAGATCCGAGGTGGCGACGCCCGGCTCAGCGATGTGCCGCTCGCGAATGCCCGTGCGCTGCAGGATCCAATCGTCCGTCGTGTTGACCAGTTTCTCGAGGTCGGCGTTTGTGAGGACCTTCGGAGGCACAAACGTGGACAATCCGGAGATTTTGACCCGCCTGAGCGGACGGCCGTTGTGATCGGGTTTCAAAAGCGTCATAAAGAACTTACAAATACCGTAAATGTTGACGGATCTGGGGCCTTAATGGTTCTTTATAGGACATTGACGTACACATCTGTTCAGGGCATGATCACATCAGTAATCGGGGTTCCAATTCTGCAACAGGAGTCCAGGAACAGATCATGGCTTCATTCCTCCCGACCTCGACTCTGCGCCGCCGTTGGCTGAGCTCGCTGGTCCTGGCGGGCGTTCTCAGCCTGGCCGGCTGGCGCGTGGACCCTATTATTCTGAAGGCGGCCACCGTCGACGCCATCAATTTTTTGTTGACGATTGGAACCCCCGGCTCCCTTCCCGGCCAGTTCGTCGCGCCGCAGGGCGTCGCGTACGATCCGTCCGGGCGGCTCTACGTCACCGATTCCGAGTGGTTCGGCGTGGTGAGCTTCCGCGTGCAGGTTTTCGGGACGGACCATCAGCGCTTGTACGACCTGGCGCCCGAGGCGCCGTTCAACTATCCGGTCGGCATCGCCGTCGATGCCGTGGGCCGGGTCATCGTCGCTGACGCGGGCAACGATCGCGTCGTCGTGTTCGAGGCAGGAACGAACGCCCGTCCGGGAGCGGAGCTGGCCGCCGCGGGGACGAAGGGGAATTACGATCCGCTCGATCCCGACGCTCAGCCGGGCACCGCGCCGGTCACTCCGTTGACGCTCTGGTTTCCGGCGGGCGTCGCGCTGAAGCCCGGCACGCTTCTCCGCCAGCCCGCCAACACTGCCGGGCGCGTCGCGGTCGTGGACACCGGCAACCATCGGATCGTCGTCCTCGATTCGATGCTGGCACCGATCTACGCCTTCGGCGGCCACACGCTCGGCGGGCTCAGCAGCCCGGCCGGGATGTTCGAGTATCCGTGGGGCATCGCCATCGACCCGGCCGGCCATTACTACGTCGCCGACTCCGAAAACCGTCGCGTCCAGGTGTTCCAGGAAGTCACGGACGCGCAGGGACAGAAGAGCGCCGCGGTCATACGAACCTTCGGGAGCCCGATCGATCCCGTGAGCGGCCAGTTGCGATCGGACCCCGGCGACCTGGGGCGCCCGTATGGCATGACCTTCGACGCAAAGGGACGCTTGTGGGTCGCGGACACCGACAGTCACCGCGTCATGCGGATCGACGTCACCACGGACGTCGGCGACGCGAGCGGGCTCACCCCGTGCGCGACGATCGGGGCCTGGCAGGTGGAAAGTCGCTGCCTCGTCACCACGAGCGACAACCAGTATTACGAGGCGCTCGTCGTGGGCGCGCGCGGCGGCGGCGTCGAGGCGGGCTTTCAGTATCCAATGAGCGTCGCTGTTTCACCGGCCCAGGAACTCGCGGTCGCCGACTCCGACAACCACGTCGTCCAGGTATTCAACGCGTTCGAGGCCGGCCTGTCATTCGCCGGCCCCGGAACCGCTCCGTCCGGCCCGTACGCCGTCAACGTCCCGCTGCCCCTGTCGGTCTCGCTGAAGAATGACGGCTCGGTCGCGGTGGACGTGTCGATCGCACCGGGGCTGGCCGCCGATTCGACCGGCGACGGCATCTTCAGCGCCGCCGCCAGCCGGTCCATCGCCCCCGGCGAGACGACGATCTTCACGTTCACCTTCACACCCACCGCGCCCGGGCCGGTGTCGTTCGAGGTGGCGGCTTCCGGGGTCGCCGACGCGCTGGCGCTTGTCGGCGGACAGGTGAATGCCGGAACCCAGGCCATCCCCGGGGGCAACGTCGGGGAAGCCACTGGTATGTCCGTTACGGCATCGACGGCCACCGCAAGGCTGCGCGCCGGTGATACCTTCACGCTCAACGTGCGGCTGCGCAACACCGCCGCGACGACCCTGACGAACGTGACAACGGCCGTCCTCATCAGCGATCCGTCGATGGTGCAGGCGCTGGCGCCCGCGGGTTCTCTGACGACCCTCCCGGGTTTCGGCACCGCGGATCTCGCGTATCAGTACAAGCTGCTCGGCGTCGGCTCCCTCACCTTCACCGTGTCCGCGGCGGCCTCCTGCGACGACCCCGTCCGTCCCACGGCGACATGCGTGTCCGCTTCGGCCCCGGCCGTGACCGTGACCGTGATGGACGATGCGCAGGCGCCAACGACTACCGCGGTACTGCCGCCGCTGCCGGCCAGCGGGTGGTTCAACGCGCCCGTTCCGCTTTCCTTTCAGCTCGCGGCGGCCGACAATGCGGGCGGCAGCGGGGTCGAGTCGGTGACGGTGACGGTGATCGAGGACAACACCACGGTGACGGTGCCGGGACATACCGTCCCCATGAGCCTGGACCGGCAGGGCACCACCCGCGTCAGGTTCCACGCCACCGACCGCGCCGGAAATGTCGAAGCCGACCAGCTCCTCACGGTGAAGATCGACTCGTACGCGCCGGACCTCGGCGCACCGGTCGTGACCTCGGCGCTGCCACCGGCAAACGGCTGGTATCGCACGGCCCCGACGATCACGTTCGTGGCGGGCGATAGCGGGGGCTCCGAGCTCGCGCGGGTGACGCCGCCGGCGACGGTGACGTCCGAGGGCTGGAACCAGATCAGGACAGGCAGCGCCGAGGACGTCGCGGGCAACCGTTCGCGTGAGGCGACCGCGACCGTGAATGTGGACACCATCGCGCCGGTGCTCGTCTGCGCTCCCGCGAGGCTGCCCGACGCCGGGCAGTGGTACCGCGCGAACGTCGGCGTGTCGTGCTTCGCGCTGGAGCCGGATCCCGCGCACGTCGGCGTCTCCGGCGTGCAGTCGGTCCGCGCGCTGTGCTCCGCCTCGAACCAGCGCACCGGCGCCTCCACCGCGTCCTGCACGTACTCGACCGACGGCGTGCACACGTTCCTGGCGGAAGCCACGGACGTGGCCGGCAACGTGTCGACCGCCACGTTCCAGGTCCGGCTCGACAAGACGCCGCCGGCCCTCGTCTGCAGCACGGTCAGCACCGGGCTGCTGTGGCCGCCGAACCACAAGATGGTGCCCTGGAACACGTCCGTGCAGGTGATGGATGCCCTGTCGGGAAGCTTCGGCTACAGGCTCACGGCGTACAGCAGCAGCGAGGCGCGGAACGAGCCGGGCGACGGCAACACGGACCCCGACATGGCGGGCTGGGTCCTGAACACGCCGGACACCAGCGGGTTCGTGCGGTCGGAGCGGACCGGCGCGGG
>JANOJK010000106.1:0-2666 GCA_031408165.1 Acidobacteriota bacterium
CGCGTGGTGAAGGGGGTCGCGGTCGGCGCGGGGATCCTGATTGCGGGGTTCGAGGTGGAGTATGCCGACACGAGCGAAGACCTCGTGCTCCGCGGCCCCCGGCTGCGCACGTTCATGTTCAACGGCCTGCTGCAGACGCCGATTCCCATCGCGGGGATGCAGTTCTACGCCACCGCCGGAGGAGGCGTCTACCGCGAGGAGTTCTCGGACCTGCCGAACGGGAACGAGACCCACATCGGCATCAACGTCGGCGGCGGCGCGAAAATCTCGCTCGCCGGGCCGCTGCGCCTGCGGGTGGATTACCGGCTGTTCACGCTGAGGGGGACGCCGCGGCACTCGAACGTTCAGCGCTTCTACGCGGGGGTCAATCTCAAGTTCTGAAGCTCCAAGGTTCTTCAAAGGACCCGGGCAAACCCCGGAAGCCGTTTCAAAGCAGGAGGACAGAAGGTGAGGAGAAATTCACCTCTTATGAAGATCTTCTCCTGAACTCCTCATCTCCTGCCTCGGGAGAGAGCGAGAACCCTGGAACCGTGGTTATTTGGGAACCGTCCCCGCCGCCGCAGGACCCATGCTCAGGACCTGCTGCAGATTGAGCATCGTCTGCCCGCTCACGAAGCACGCGGTGTACTTCGCCCACAGATCCTGGGCTTCGTTCGGGAACGCTTCGCGCAGGATGTCGGTGATGACGTATTCGACGTCCTTGACCGGCGGATCGAGCAGCCAGATGTAGATGACGGCGCCGCCCGGACCCGCTTCGAGTCCCTTGAAGACCCGCCACGAGAGCGCCTGCTGCTTGCGCCTGGTATCCTCGCTCTTGCTGAGCGCTTCCTTCACACGCGCGAGCACCGCCTCGAAGTCGGCGATCTTGTCCGGCTTGATGGCGCTGAACATGATGCCCGCGTCGGACGTGAATTTCCGGGAAGCGGGAACGGCAGGCAACGGCGCCGCGGGGGCGCCAGGAACTTGGGCCACTGGTGCGACGGGGGTTTGTGCGGGAGCGGCGGGAGGCGGCGCGGCGGCTGGCGCAGGCGGAGATTGCGCCGCGGCAGGAATGCCCGCCGCGAGCGCCATCACAAGAGCGAAGAGACCGAGCTTCACGCGATCAACTGCAAACGATAGAGGAGCGCTAGCCCCCGAGCAGCGTGAGGCTCAACTTGCTGAGCCCTGCCGCGAACGCGCCGGCGTAGCGTTCCCACATGGCCTTGGCGCCAGGGTCGCGCTGTTCGTCGGGGGTCATCGTCCGCAGGAGCATGTTGAACAGCTCATACTCTGTGTTGGGCGCGGCCGGTTCGAGCAGCACCACGTACAGCGTGTTGGCGCCGAAGGGCTCGGACGACTTGTACACCTTGAAGCCGGCCGCCTGCTTCTTGAGGCCCTCGTCCGACGTCTTGGCAAAGCCCGCCTTCAACTTGGCGATCATCTCTTCGAAGTCCGCTGTCTTGTCCGGCTTGATCTGGACGAGCAGGATACCCGCGGGCGTCGTGAACGGCACCTTCAGCTCGGTGGGAGCCGGCGGCTGTCCTGCGGGCGGCTGCTGCCCCGCTGGGGGCTGCTGCCCGGCGGGGGGCTGCTGCCCGGCGGGGGGTTGCTGCCCCGCGGGGGGCTGCTGCCCTGCGGGGGGCTGCTGAGTGGTCGTGGCCTGAGCGAGCGCCGCGGCGGGCACGAAGGCCAGCGCGAGCGCGAAAGACGTAGTGACGAAAGCACGCATCCCCAATTTCCTCCTTGGGCGAACGACAAGAACGGTCACTCTATCACAGCCGTCGAACGCACGAACCGCGCTGAAATCATACAAAAACGGCCATCACTTCATTTGCCATCAGCATGCCATCGCGCGTGAGCCGCAGGCGCCTGCCCTCGCGGGTGAGCCATCCCGCCTCGAGAAACGGCCGGAGAGCCTCCCCGTATCTGGCCCAGACATCAGTCCCGTACCGGGCGCCCGCCACCTCGATGTCAATCCCCGCCGACAGCCGCAGCCCGGTGAAAAGCGCCTCCTCGAGCCGGTCGCTCGACGACAGCCTGCGGCGCTCCGTCACGACGTCCCGTCCGCTCGTCACACGCTGGATGTAGTCCTCGGTCGCCGACACGTTCTTCCATCGGACGCCGTCGCGCGTCGAATGCGCGCCACAGCCGAAGGCCAGCCACTCGCCGTCGGTCCAGTACTTGAGGTTGTGCCGCGACGCCATCCCCGGACGCGCGACGTTCGATATCTCGTACTGCGCCAGGCCGGCACGCTCGAGCCGCTCCATCGCCCGCAGGTACTTCTCGGCCGCATCATCCTCCGGGGCGAGCGACCAGCCGGCCCGCGCCATTTCCTCTTTGAGAGGCGCGTTCGGATAGAGCTCCAGCAGATACAGGGACGCATGGTCCGGCCCGGCCTCGACGAGCAGGTCGACGTTGGCCAGCCAGGTGTCGACGCGCTGCCCCGGCAGCCACATCATGAGGTCCAGGCTGACGTTGTCGAAGCCCGCGGCGCGGGCGTCCAGGACCGCGGCGCGAGCGCGGCCGGCGGAATGGATCCGCCCGAGCCGCTACAGCTCCTCGTCCTGGAAAGACTGAACCCCGAAGCTGAGGCGATTGACACCGGCATCGCGGAATCGTTCCAGCTTGGCGCGATCGACAGTCTCGGGATTGGTTTCGAGCGTGATCTCTGCGTCCGCCGCGAGGTC
>JANOJK010000111.1:0-3239 GCA_031408165.1 Acidobacteriota bacterium
ACGCGCTCGTCGCCGCCGTGGCGCGCGGACCCGTGGATGTCCGGATCATCCTGAACGAAACGTTCCTGCTCGACACCGCACGGCCGCTGCGCCGGTTCTTCGCGGAACGCCTCAGCGGCCGCCCTCCGCTTCCCGGCACCATCGAGGTTCGCGGCGTGAGCGCGTTCCCGCGGCTCCAGCACGCAAAGATGCTGATCGTGGACGGCACGGAGGCGTTCCTCCTCGGTTCCCCTTTCGTGAACGGCTATTGGGACGACGAGCGGCATCAGCCGGTGGATGCCCGGCGGCCGCTGCGAGAGCTCGGCGGACGGCCCCTCCACGATCTCTCCCTCGTCATCAGTGGCGCGCCGGTGGCTGACCTCGAGCGCCTGTTCAGGGAGCTCTGGGCGCCGGATGCCCCGCTCGAGCCGGTGTCTGCTCCGCGGGCGGCCGTTCGCGTCGTGTCGACGTCACCGCGCGGCGTGCTGCCTCACCGCCCTGCGGGCGCGACTGAAATCCTCGAGTGCCTGCTGGACGGCATCGCGGCGGCACGATCGCTCATCTACATCGAACACCAGTACCTCAGCTCGCGGCCAATCGTCGCCGCGCTGGCGGAGGCGCTGCGACGCGAACCTGACCTCGAAATCATCGCGGTGCTCAACGAGAATGCCGACGTGACCGCCTACCGGCGATGGCAGAACGCCCGGCTCGAGGAGTCGGGCCTGCTGGGGCACCCGCGGGTGGGGCTGTTCGCGCTCTGGAGCGCGGCGAGCGGCCCGCAGAAGACGCAGCTGAACCAGGTCTTCATCCACAGCAAGCTCGTCGCCGTGGACGACGTCTGGGCGACGGCCGGGAGCGCCAATCTCGACGGCGTGTCGCTCCATTCCTATGGAGACGACTTCACCGGCGTGGGGCGCCGGGTGTTCCGCCACACGCGCAATTTCGACGTCAACCTCGTCATGGACGGAACATTCGCCGGCGGTGTTCGATCGAAGCTGTGGTCGGAACACCTCGGCAGGCCGTGCGGCTCGCTTGTCGAACGTCCCGCGGAGGGCTGGCTGCCGCTGTGGCGCGCGCAGGCGGACGCCAACGTGGCGGCGCTGAACGACCTCGCCTCCCGCGGCAGTGGAACCGTCATGCGAGGCCTGGTACTTCCCTACAGCCTGGAATCGACGCCCGCGCGGCAACTGGCCGACCTCGGGGTCCGCGTGGACTCGAGCCGTCTCGACGTACGCTTCAACCCCGGTTGGCTGGAAGTCCACTTCAGCCCGAACTGGGTGCGGAACATGTTTGCATGAAAGCCCAAACTGGCTTCATTCGCAACGACACGGGCTTTAGAAGATGTCTGGAGGCGCAGATCCGGACCTCGTTCAACGCCTTCGTAGAGGACGCCACGTATCCGTGCCTCGCCGCGAAGGGGCTGGCTCTCCGTGACGAGTACCACCTCTCTGTCTACAGCGCCCTCGGCTCCGCGGCGGCGACACGCGAGCTCGCGACGGGCCTCGCGGCGTTCGCGCGCGGCGCGCAGCACACCGGCTCCGGCGATCGGCTGACGGCATTCGTGGCCGTCTTCAGCGGACGCCTCCCAGGAGACGAGCGCCAGTTCGAGCGCCGGCTCTGGATCCAGCTTCAGCGGCTCCACGAATGCGACGATCCCTCCTCCCGCTGGGATCCAGCCGTCAGCGACGACCCCGATGATCCGCGGTTCGCCTTCAGCTTCGCGGGGTGCGCGCTCTTCGTCATCGGGTTGCACCCGGACAGCTCCAGGGTCTCCCGCCGGTTCGGCTGGCCCGCGCTGGTGTTCAACCCGCATGCGCAATTCGAGCGCCTGCGAGACCAGGGCCACTACACGCGGCTCCGGGATCACATCCGCGAGCGCGATGTCGCACTCCAGGGGACCATCAACCCCAACTTGTCTGATTTCGGGGAGCGGTCGGAGGCGCGACAATACTCCGGTCGCGACACGACCAACGGCGAGTGGCGCTGTCCCTTTCATCCGCGCAAGCCGTAGAACTCCCCGAGATGACCGTGCTGCGCTCTCTTCACCTCGACCCCCAGACCGGCGCCGCCCTCATCGTCAAACGCGGCCAGCGCCTGGAGATCGTCGACCCTTCAGGAGAGCAGGTGTCCGACCTGGTCTCGTTCGCTGAAGCCGATCGCCGCGAGTGGCTGTCGTCGGGGCGGACCATCGACTACGCGAACACGATCTACCTCACGACCGGGCACACGCTGTATTCCAATCGGAGCCGCCCGATGTGGACGATTCTCGAGGACACGGTGGGACGGCACGACTTCCTGCTCACGCCGTGCAGCCCCGAGACCTTCACCATCCTTTACAAGACCACCGGCCACCACCCGAGCTGCTTCGAGAATCTCGCCCGCCACCTGGAGCCGTTCGGCATCGCGCCCGACGCGATCCCGACGTCACTGAACGTGTTCATGAATGTCGAGGTCCTGCCGTCGGGGGAGCTGCGGATCCTGCCGCCGCGGTCGCGCGCGGGCGATCACATCCTGCTGCGCGCGGAGATGGACCTCGTCGTCGGCGTGACGGCGTGCTCGGCCGAGCTCTCGAACAACGGCTGCTTCAAGCCGATCGATGTCCGGCTCCACGCGGATCCCGATGCGCCGTAGCGAGAGCCCCCGACGCCCGCAGGGCCGCGTGCCTCGCGCGCAGCACGCGCATCGGGGTCGCGGCATGCCGCAGCACGCGGCCGCGATACGGGACACCGCCGAGGATCGCCCACGCCCCGACGGCCAGCCACGACGCGACCGCCCGCTCCGCCAGCCAGAGCGGCGCGAACAGGGAGGTCCGCGCCGGGAAGACGCGGCGTCCGCCCCCGCGCCACCTCCCCGCTTCGGCGATGGCGACGGCGGTCGCGGCACCCAGGGCAACGGCCCGCCAGCGTCCCGTGAGGACGAGCATCAGCCCGGCGGGCAGCAAAGCAAGCTGCGCCGCGAGGCGTGCCGGCCGCGCGATTTCATCGTACGCCTGGCGCACCCGCTGCGACCAGAAGTGCCGGACGGTCGACGGGCGTCTCGGGACGAAGACGTCGAACAGTGTCGCCTCGCGCCCGCCGGCCGCCACGATCGTCCGGACCAGCTCGAGATTCTCGAACATAGCCCGGCCGTCGTATCCGCCGGTGGCGACGAGCGCCGAGCGCCGCACCCCCAGCGTGCCCGGCCAGTCCCCTCCGGTCACGCGGTTGAGCAGCATGCGGCCGGTATCCCAGCACGCGTGCCACGGAAGCGGCTCGAAGTAG
>JANOJK010000145.1:0-9197 GCA_031408165.1 Acidobacteriota bacterium
TGACGCCACCACAGTCACGACGAAGGGCCCGGTCGTGCGGCGGCATTTCACCGCTTTTTCACCGGAGATTTCCCTGAACTTCGGACACCGCAACGGCTGGAGCTACGTCAGCGGCGGAGCGTTCGGCCGGTCCAGGCTGTATCTCGATCGCGCGGATGCGCCGGCGGCCAGGACGCCGTACAGGCAGACGCTGAACTACGGCGGCGGCGCCCGGTGGTTCATCACCGACCACCTCGCGTTCTCGGTGGACTTCCGGTGGTACTCGGTCTCGGAGCAACCGGCGGCGGCCGGGATCATCGCCCAGCCGCGCACCACCCTGCTGGTCCTCAGCGGCGGCATCTCGATCAAGTAAGGCTCACGCGGCTTTTCCGCGTTTCCATTCCTCGAAGAGACGCGCGACGTTGCCGGCGACCGAGTGCAGCGTGGGCGTCCAGCCCAGGGCCCGCGCCCTCGGGCTGCGCACGAGCTGATCGAGCGCGAGCGCGTCGGCGTAGGGCCCCATCTTCTTCCGGGCTTCCGGGAGCGGGACGTGGCGGATGCTCGGCTGCGTGTGCGCATGGTCCCCAAGCGCAGCGACGATGTCGTTGACCGTCTCGTCCCCCTCGTCGTTCGCGTGATAGACGCCCGACGCCGTGGGGGTGTTGACGATCCGAGTGTAGAGCTCCGCGAGATCCCGGTCGTAGATCAGCGGCCAGTGGTTCCCGCCGGTGCCGACCACGCGGACGAGGCTGTTGGCCGCGTCCTGCAGCAGGTCACCGACGATGCCGCGCGAGCTTCCATAAAGGATGCCCGGGCGGACGACGCTGGCGCGCACGCCGCCGGACGCCGTGTCGAGGATCCGCCGCTCGTGCGCGGGCCGCCACGACACGATCTCGATGGGGTTGAGCGGGGCGGTCTCGTCGGCAGGCACGGGCGCCGGCCCGAGCACCCAGACCCCCGACGTGTAGATCAGGAACCGGTTGTCCTTCGGCGGCAGCGACGTGAGCGCGTCGACGGCGACCTCGTCGGCCTGCCGCGCCTTCGCGCCGGACTGCGCCGCGGCGTGGATCGATCCGTCGGCGGCCGCCGCCGCGTCGCGCCACGACGCGGGCTGCATCAGATCGCCGAGCACCGGCGTGGCGCCGCGCGCCTGCACCTTCGCCGCCCCCTCGTTGTTGCGCACGAGCGCGTCGACCTGGTGCCCGCCGCGCGCGAGCGACTCCAGCACCGCTGAACCCACGTACCCTGTCGCGCCTGTCAGAAACACTCGCATGATGGACCGGACCTCAGTGAACCAGTTTTCCATCATAATTCAGACGCATGTCGCGCCGTACGCTGCTCGACTTCTTCGCGGATGTCACATCCGACACCGCCGCGAAGAACGCGCCGTTCCTGGCCTACGACGACGGTTATCGCACGTGGACATGGACGTACGGGGATCTCGCGGCCGCCGCGCGACGCTTCGCGCAGCGCTTGCGGAGCTGCCAGGTCGAACCCGGCCAGGCGATCGCCATCTGGAGTGAGAACCGTCCCGAGTGGATCGCGGCGCTGTGGGGCGCACTCCTCGAAGGGGTCGTCGTCGTCCCGATCGACTACCGCACGTCGCCGGATTTCCTGCTGAAGGTCGCCGGCATCGTCGACGCGAAGGCGATCCTGATCGGCGAAGCGGTGGACGCGGCGGCTCTTGGGAAGGACCGGCCGATCTGGAACCTGGCGGAGATCTTCCGCCGGAGCACGGGCGCTGCGAGTGCCACCCCCACGATCCTCGATCCTCGAGCCTCGGCCATCGACGGGACGACCACGGCCGAGATCATCTTCACCTCCGGTGCGACCGCGGAGCCGAAAGGCGTCGTGCTCACGCACAAGAACATCCTCGCGAACATCGTGCCGATCGAGCGCGAGATGGCGAAGTACAAGAAGTACGCGCGCCCGTTCCGCCCAATCCGGTTCCTGAATCTCCTGCCACTCAGCCACATGTTCGGCCAGGCCATGGCGACCTTCGTGCCCCCGATGCTGCCGGGGCTGGTCGTGTTCACCCGCAGCTACTCGCCCGACGACATCGTGCGCCAGATCCGCGAGCGGCGGATTTCCGTGCTGGTGTGCGTGCCGAAGATTCTCGAGGTGCTCCGGGATTACGTCATCCGGGTGGCGCCCGAGGCGGCGCAGCCGCCGCCCGCCGGCATGCATTGGGCGAAGCGGTGGTGGCACTACCGGCGCATCCACAAGATGTTCGGCTTCAAGTTCTGGGCGATGGTCGTAGGCGCGGCGCCGCTCGATCCGGAACTCGAAGCCTTCTGGGGCCGCCTCGGCTTCCTCGTCGTCCAGGGCTACGGCCTGACGGAGACCGCGCCGATCGTGACGCTGAACCATCCGCTTCACGCCAGGCGCGGCGCGGTCGGCAAGCCGATCGCCGGTGTCGAGATCAAGATCGCCGGCGACGGCGAGATCCTCGTCCGCGGGGACAACGTGACGGCCGGGTACTACAACGCGCCCGAGGCGACGCGCGAGGCGTTCCAGGACGGCTGGTTCCACACGGGAGACATCGGCGAGCTCGACGCCGAGGGGCAGCTCCACATCAAAGGCCGCAAGAAAGAGCTGATCGTCACGCCGGAAGGGCTCAACGTCTTTCCGGAGGACGTGGAGCGCGCGCTGAACGAACAACCGGGCGTGCTGGATTCGGCGGTCATCGGCGCGCCGGTGGGGGGCGGCACGGCGGAGCGCGTCCAGGCGGTGCTCCTGCTCGTCCCCGGGACCGATCCCGACCTCGTCATGCGTGCGGCGAACGCGCGCCTGGCGGATCACCAGAAGGTCCGCGCCGCGGAGGTGTGGCAGGGGATCGAGCTGCCGCGCACGGAAGGCACGCGGAAGCTGAAGCGCCGTGAGTTGCGCGCGTGGCTGGTGGGCCGGCAGGGAACGAGCGTCTCGCCTCAGGGCGAGGCTACGGCCGGCAGGTCGGGCCTGCCGCAGGCCCGCAATGTCGCTACCGTCCTGGAGCGCTTCGCGCCCGGACGGACGCTGGCGCCGTCCACCACGCTCGACGAGCTCGGGCTGAGCTCCCTGGAACGCGTGGAACTGCTGATGGAGCTCGAAGAAACATTCCAGGTGACAGTGGACGAGGGGGCCTTCACGGCGGCGACGACGATCGCTGAGCTCGAGGCGCTGACCCGCCCGGTGGAGTGGGGGCAGCCGTCGGGGCAAGGCGGCGGGTCACGTCAGACCGGGGACAGGCCTGGGGGTCAGACCCCGGAGGGTCAGACCCCGGCGGGGACAGGGCATGGGGTCAGACCCCAGCCGTTGGTTTTCCCATCCTGGAACCGACGCCTGCCCGCGCGGACGATTCGGCGCGCCAGCCTGCCGACATGGATACTCCCCCTCGGCCGCCTCTTTGCCCGCGTGACAGTCACCGGCCTCGAACACCTCGCGGCAATCGACGGACCGGTGATCTTCGCCGCCAACCACCAGAGCCACTTCGACGGGCCCGTCATCCTCGACTCGCTCCCGCCCCGGTGGCGCTACCGGGTTGCCCCCGCCATGATGAAGGAGTTCTTCAACGCGCACTTCTTCCCCGAGCGGCACAGTCGGAAGGCCTGGTTCACGAACAGCCTGAACTACTACCTCTCGTCGCTGTTCTTCAATGCCTTCCCGTTGACCCAGGGTGGCGCCGGCACGCGCCAGACGCTGCGCTACATCGGCGAGCTCGCGGGCGACGGGTACTCAATTCTGATATTTCCGGAAGGACGCCGGACCGAGGCGGGCGAGATCGCGAGGTTCCAGCCGGGGGTCGGCATGATCGCGGCACGGCTGGGCGTGCCGGTCGTGCCGGTCCGCCTCGACGGGCTCGAACACGTCCTGCCCCGGCATGCACGATTTCCGACTCGCGCCTCCGCCCGTTGTGCCTTTGGCGCCCCTATGTCACTGACCGGAAACGACTACGCCGCGCTGGCCGCCGAAGTCGAGGCCGCGGTTCGCGCCCTGTAACTGTTTACTTTTGGGTGCCAAATGTGGCACAATCTTTGATTGTAGAGAGGAAAGCATTTGAGCAAGGACGATCTGATTGATGTGCAAGGTACGGTCGTGGCGGTTCACAGCGGGGGGCTCTATCGCGTCCAGTGCGACCAGGGTCACGAGGTACTTGCCCAATTGAGCGGCCGGATGCGCCGCTTCAGGATCAAGGTGGTTCCCGGAGATCGCGTGACCGTTGGTGTTTCACCCTACGATCCCGTCCGCGGCATCATCACCTTCCGCGCTCGCTGAAATAACTTGAATCCCCATTCATCACCATCCGCCCGGCCGGGCCGTCGCAGGCGCAGCGGCGGTGGCGGACGTCCCGGTCAACCCTCGACGCGAGGGGCGATGCAGGCGCCCCACCGCCCCCAGGCGACCGACCGTCTCCAGGCTATTTACGATCCCGCTCCCGTCAACTTCGACACGCTCGGCCTGGAGCCGTCGCTGCTCGAAGGGATTGCGGTTCGCGGCTGGGAAAAAACGACGCCGATCCAGAGCGCCGTCATCCCGATCGCGCTCGAGGGCCACGACGTCATCGGCTGCGCCGATACCGGCACCGGCAAGACGGTCGCTTTCGTGCTGCCGATCCTCCACCGCCTGCTCAAGCAGCGCGCGGAAAACCCGGCGGGCATCGGCACCACGCGGGTCCTGATCCTCGCACCCACCCGTGAACTCTGCGTGCAGATCGAAGACGACATCCAGGGCTTCACCTATCACACGACGCTCACGAGCATCGCCGTGTACGGCGGGGTCGAGATGGGCGCGCAGGAACGCGCGCTCAGAGCCGGCGTCGACATCGTCGTCGCCACGCCCGGGCGGCTGATGGATCACCAGCGCAGTGGCGCGGTGAACTTCACGGCCGTCGAGACCTTCGTGCTCGACGAAGCGGACCGCATGATGGACATGGGCTTCTGGCCCGACGTCTGCCGCATCGCCAACACGCTGCCGCCGAAGGAGAAGCGCCAGACGCTGCTCTTCTCGGCGACGATGCCGGATGAAGTGATGCGGCTTCTCGGTGAGATCGTGCGACAGCCGCAATACGTGCAGGTGGGCTCCGCCGGCGGACCGGCGCGTTCGATCACGCACACCACCGAGAACGTGCCGTCCGCGCAGAAGACCGAGTGGCTGGCGAAGTTCCTGCGCCGCACGGCGGGCCCGGTGCTCGTCTTCTCGCGGACCAAATCCGGCGCCGAGCGCCTGGCGCGTAAGCTGTCCAGCATGGGGATCCGCGCCGTCTCGCTGCACGCGGACCGTACCCAGCAGCAGCGATCGGCGGCGGTGGAGGGCTTCCGCGGCGGTCAGTATCACGTGCTCGTGGCGACCGACGTTGCCGCGCGCGGCCTGGACATCGAAGGCATCACGCACGTCGTCAACTTCGAGGTCCCGACGTC
Organism: Acidobacteriota bacterium; assembly: GCA_031408165.1. GTDB lineage: Bacteria > Acidobacteriota > Vicinamibacteria > Vicinamibacterales > 2-12-FULL-66-21 > JAICSD01. The sequence continues at coordinate 5,376 of JANOJK010000145.1, forward strand.
GCGGGAAATGTACGTGCACCGCGTCGGTCGCACCGGCCGCGCGGCCTTGACCGGCACCGCGCTGACGCTGGTTTCGCCGGAGGAATCACGCGCGCTCGAAGCACTGCAGCGCTCGTTCGGCGCTGAGCTGCAGGGATGAGAGAAGATATGAATCCATTTGCCCCATCACCCTCGCCGTCCCCCGCTGCGGCCGAGCCGCCGGCCGCCGCTCCGGACGCTTCGGCGCCGGCGGCTGAACCGCTCGTGGCCCCTGCGGTCCTGAAGTTCAAGTCCTGCCGGTGGCGCTGCGATCCGGACGACGGCGAGTTCTGCACCCATCGCGACGTGCTGCCGTTCGCCGGCAAAAACGACTTCAAGGCGGATTCGTGGTGCCCGGAGTGCGCCTTCTACAAGCTGCGCCGCACGCCCAAGAAGCGCGACTGGGCAGCCGAGCGGGCCAACAACAACAATTACTGAGGGCCAGGCGGACCTGAAGGTCCGCCGCCAGGGCGGGCAGGGGGAACACCCCTTCCGCTCTTACTCGCTCTCGCTGAATTCCCGGGCGAGTTCGATCCATTCCCCGTCGGGCGCCAGTTCCTGATACCTCCGCCAGTGCGGCTTCGCCCCCCCCGAGTGCCCTGTCTTCTCCAGAGTCACCGCGAGATAAAAGTGCGCGTCGGCGTAGTCCGGGTTGAGGGCGAGCGCGTCCCGATAGCACGCCAGCGCCTCGTCGTAACGGGCGAGGTCGTGATGGATGTTGCCGAGGTTGAAGTGCGCCTCGAAGCAGTCCGGGTCGAGGGCGATCGCGCGCTCGTAGAGCGCCTGAGCCTCGATGAGCTCGTCCTGCGCGTAGTGAATGTTCGAGAGGTTGACGATGGCGGGCACCAGCTCGGGATCGATCACGAGCGCGCGGCGATACGCCGCGGCCGCCTCCTCCATCTTCCGCTCGTCGCCGTCGTCCAGCTTCGAGCCTTCGATGAAGTACTTCGCGGCGAGGGCCGTCTGCGGATCGGAGAAGGGGAAGGCGTTGCCGGCGGCAATCGGGTTGCCGGCCCGGTTCGGCGTCGGCGTCCTTGACGAGGGCCGGCCCGGGAGCACGACGACCTTGGCCGGCGGCGCGCTGACGGACGCGCGGAAATCGAGCTGCATCTGTCCCTGGTGCTCGGCCAGCAGCGCGCGCAGCACGTTCTTCAGCGGGACGCCGCGATCGAGCTCCGTCGCGAGCTGCCGGATCGTGGAGACGTCGGTGAAGGGATAGAAACGCTCGGTCGTCGTATGGGCAGCTTCCCGGATGAGGCCCCACTTCTCCAGGTATCGAAGATGGTTCTCGGTCACGCGGGGATAGAGGCTGCGGATGTCGCGCGCACCGTAGTACTGGCGCCGGAGCGCGTCATCATCTTGAGCGGACGATGACATTGAGATTCAATGTGAGACAGGCGGGTGTGGAAAGTCAACAGATTTGGTAATTAGCCGATTGCCCGATTACCCGATTACCCGATAATGCTCGGATGCTGCTCGCGGCGGACGTTGGCGGGACGAAGACGCTGCTCGGGCTCTTCGCGAGGGCGCCCGAACGCCCCACGCGGATCGAGGTCGGCGAGTTCACCACGCTCGACTACGACAATCTGGCGCCGATGATCCGGGAGTTCCTGAAGGCGAATGCCCTCGACGCGCGGGCGATCGAGGCGACGACGCTCGGCGTGGCCGGGGCCATCACGGATCAGGTCGCGCGGCTGACCAACGTGCCGTGGGTCGTCGACGCGGCCGCGGTGACGGCTGCGGCGGGGCTCCGCCACGTGCACATCCTCAACGACCTCGAGGCGATGGCGCACTCGGTCGCGGTGCTCGAGCCCTCCGAGCTGGCGATCCTCCAGCACGGGATCGCGCAGCCGGGGGGCAACGGCGCGGTCATCGCGGCGGGCACGGGGCTGGGCGAAGCGTTCCTCCTGAACCTGGACGGACGGTTCCTCCCGGGCGCGTCGGAAGCGGGGCACGCGGACTGGGGGGCGCGGACGCCGCGCGAAATCGAGCTGCTCTCGACGCTCGCACGGATCTACGGACGCTGCAGCGTCGAGCACGTGATCTGTGGTCCGGGGCTCGTGAACATCTACCAGTTCACGCACGACGCGTTCGGTAGCCGGGCCTACATCACGCCGGCCGCCCTGGTACCGTCGCGGACGTGCGCCGGAGTCGGCGCCGTCGGCGATCCCGCCGATCTGCCCGCCGCGATCAGCCGATCGGCGCTCGAGAAGCGCTGCCCGCGCTGCGTGGAGACGCTGGAGATGTTCGTATCCGCGTACGGCGCCGAAGCCGGAAACCTCGCGCTGCGGACGGTGGCGACGGCGGGCGTTTACGTCGGCGGCGGCATCGCGCCGAAGATCCTGCCTGCGCTCGAGTCCGGCGCGTTCGTGGACGCGTTCCGATCGAAGGACCCCCTGTCGGCGTTTGTGGCGACCATCCCGATCGCCGTCATCCTGAATGCGGAGGCCGGGCTCGTCGGCGCCGCGGTCCACGCCAACGTCTCTGCGTGATAGTCCTTCACCGGGACGTGGTGGACGAGGGCGTCCGGATCGACTGGGCGATGCCGGGCTCCGCCATCAGCTTTTCGATCGCGTCGATCTCGACCGGCGCAAGGCCCGACAGGTTGTCGTAACCCGTGGGCGTGATGACGATCATGTCCTCGAGCCGGATGTAGACGCGATCTTCCGGAATCGTCAGCGCCGGCTCGATCGTGAAGACCATCCCGGGCTCATAAGTCGTGAAGTTCTTCTGCACGTCATGGACCTCCATGCCGACCATGTGCCCGAGGGTCGCGCCGGGACGCGGCGATGCCAGGCGGGTGCGGTAGCCCTCGACGAACCGCGTAGCGGCCTCCCGGTACCGGTCGTTCGTGAACCGGTGCGAGGCCATCGCGGCATCCATCTTCCTCACGACGTCTTTCAGGATCTCCCCCGTGGGCCCCGGGCGGATCGAGGTCATGAGGGCCTGGTAGAGCTTCACGTAGATTCCGTAGAGGTCGCGCTGTTCGGACGTGAACGTCCCGCTCACGGGGAACATCCGCGTGACGTCGGACGTGTAGTAGTGAAAGTCCGGCGCATAGTCGAACAGCACCAGATCTCCGGCCTTCATCTCCGCCTGCGCGGCGTGGTAATGCGGCCATGCGGCGTTCTTCCCGGCCGCGACGAGCCCGAAGTACGCGGGACCGATCGCGTTGTGCTTCTTGAAGATGTAGTCGCCGATCGCCTCGATCTCGTACTCGTGCATGCCCGGTTCGGCGGAGCGCATGCCCTCCATCATCGCGAGACCGGCGATCCTCGACGACTCGCGCAGGAGGGCGATCTCGCGCGCGCTCTTGATCATGCGCATCTCGTCCAGGATGCCGTCGAGATTCTCGAATGTCACTCCGGGCGCTTTCGCGGCAAGCTTCGTCCTGAACCACGCCTCGCGCGACGGTTGCTGATCCCACGGGTCGGCCTCGCGTGCGCGTGCGTGCGCGCCCGCGCGATCGGGCGTGCCCATTAAACCGGTTTCGCCGCGGACGGTAGTGTAGACCGTGCGTCCTGACAGCCCTCCGGCGGTCTTGTCGAATTCGGTCCTCGCGACGACGCGCTCGATGCCCGTCAACCGCTCGGCGTCGGCGCCCGGCCCGAGCATCGGCCCTTCCGATCGCTCCATCTGCGCGTCCGGCGGGTAGAGAAACAACGTCGTCGTTTTCGCGCGGCCGTCGAGGACGAGGATTGCCCGCGGCGTCGCGACGCCGGTCAGGTAATAGAACTGGTTGCTCTGCCGGAACTTCTCGTACGACGCCGTTTCGGTGGCGCCCTGCATGACGGCCACGCCGTC
>JANOJK010000173.1:0-10144 GCA_031408165.1 Acidobacteriota bacterium
GGCTGACCGGTCTGGCCCGGGGCGCTGCCGGCGCCCATGTATTCGAACTCGTCGTTCGTGATGGGATCCTTGTACTTTTTCCGGAGGTAGCTTCCCTGAACCAGCAGGTCGGCGCTGGTGGGCAGCGACTGCGTGCGCGCCTGGAAGAGCCGGATCGCGCGGACGTACTGCTGCCCGCGCCAGACGAGCTCAGCTTCCTTTTCGCGCTGCGCCTCGTGGCGCCACACGGGCAGCGCCACGGACATCAGGACCGCCATCACGGCCAGCGACACTAGCAGCGCGGCCATCGCATAGCCGCCTTGACCTCGTAAACTCATGATACTATTATCGTTAACGGAATTTATGATAACACAACGCCACCGCCTGATCACGCTCCTGCTGCTCCCGCTCGCCCTGGTCGCTGCCTGCGACAAGGTGCCGCTCCTGGCGCCCACGGGTAGCGTCATCACCCTGTTCCCCGTCACGACGAGCGTGTCCCTGAACAGCGAGGTCAACATCATCGCGACGATCATCGAAAACGGCGCCGCGGCGGCAGGGGGTGGGGCCGGCACCGGCGGGACTGCGACCACGACCCGAACAGGTGCGGGGACGCCGGTGCAGAACGGGACGGTCATAACCTTTACGACGACCATCGGGCGCATTGAGCCTTCCGAGGCGCGGACGCACAACGGGCAGGTCATCGTGAAGCTCATTACGGCCGGCGCGAGCGGGAGTGCGACCGTGACGGCATTTTCCGGCGGCGCCTCGGCGCAAATTACCAACTTGAAGATCGGCACCGCGGCGGCAAAGACGGTGCTTCTCACGACAGCGCCGCAGTCGATTGGCGCGTCGGGCGGCTCCGTGCAGGTCATTGCGTCGGTCACGGACGAAGGCGGCAGTCCCCTGGCAGGCGTCCCCGTCACGTTCGTCACCGACAGAGGATCGATTTCACCCTCAACGGTTACGACCGACGCCGGCGGCAACGCCGCGGCAACGCTCACGACCACCGCCACCGCAAAGGTCACGGCCACCGCGGGAACGGTGACGAGCAGCGTCGCGACGGTGACGGTCAACCCGCGCGCCCTGGCGGCTTTCAAGGCGACCCCCGCGGCCACGAGCGCCGGTGTGCCGGTGATCTTTACCGTGACGCCGAGTGGCAGCACGACGGTGCCCCAGGAGAACATCACGAACGTGCGCGTCGATTTTGGCGACGGCAGCGGCCGTGATCTCGGCGCCATCAACGGCGAGACGACGACGGCTCACATCTACGGCGGGCCGGGCAACTACACCGCCACGGCGACCTCGCGGTCTGCGACAGGAGACAGTCAGTCGCTGTCGACGTCGGTGATCATCGGCTCGCTGCCCATCACCCTGACATTCGCTCCGGCTGCGCCGACCGTGAACAGTTCGGTCACGTTCACCGCCGGCCTGCCAGAGAGTGTTCAGGTGGACCACTTCGAGTGGACGCTCAACGATGGCACCACGTTTAGGACGACGTCCCGCACCCTGGTCCACACGTTCAACACCAGAGGCGCGAAAGTGGTGCAGGTCGATGTCATCGGTGTGGGCGGGGCCAGAATCGGCAGCGCGACGACGAGGCTGGAAGTCTCGTAGGGCTGAAGAGTACGGCCGGAACCACGGGCACACCTGGACCGGGGGCCCACCATCGGTCAGTCGCGTGGTCCGCGGCTGGCCTGCGGGGAATTCGCCTGGAGACTGACGAACCCCTCGGCGCGATGCCCCGTTGACGCTCGGTCATCAGCCGCCTGGTGAAGATTCGCCACACCCCGACTCTCGGGTTTGACTGGTCGGTTTGAGGCGAAGCTTCACTGGTCGCCTTCTCAAAACAGCAGGCAGGAGATCAGGAGAGTTCGCTCTTCGAGAAAGACGTGCTCCTGGGCTCCTCATCTCTGCGAAAGAACCGTGGCAGAACGAGAACGCGGCTTGCTGAACCCGAGGAACCCTCGCCCTCAACTCGCAACCCGCGCTCGCACGGGCCAGTCCACGGCGCGGGTCGTCCGGACGTGATCCCCGTTAGATCGGGTAGCCTGCTCGTCGGCGTGAACCCGCGGCTACAACGTCCCGCCGCCGCATACTCTGACGGCCGGTTCCGCCCTCACCAATCAACGTAGGCGGAGCCGTCGAGTCCGGTCCCCGGCGCGCCGCTCTTGACGTCATAGACGCCCGGCTCGGCGCTGGGATTGCTGGGATCGGGCTCCGCCGGCACCGTCGTCCAGGTATCGGTGGACTTGGTGATCGGATCCTCGGGGAGCTTGCGCAGGTAGCCGTCGGTCACGAGGGAGTCGAGCGAGCCCGGGTACTTCCCCTTGTCGGCGTAGTACTGATCGATGGCGTCGCGCATCCGGAAGAGATCCGTCTTCAGGGTCGCTTCCTTCGCGGACACGACGGAGTTCCTGTACTGCACGAGCCCCATCGCCGCGAGGATCGAGATGAGCGAGATCACGATCAGGAGCTCGACCAGGGTAAACCCGGTCTGGCGCGTCACTGCCGGCAGCCGGATGCGGGTTGTCATCGGGCCGCTACCAATCGCGGTATTTGGTGCCATCGAGCGCCTTGCCTGTGGATTTGGTGTACACGTCGAACACGTTGCCGCCGCCCCACGCCGTCGAGTCCGGCTTGTCGGCGTAGGCGCGCATGCCCCACTCGGTCGTCCGCGTCATCGGGTCGATCGGAATCCGGCGGAGGAACTTCATCTTGATGCCGGTCGCGTCGTTCGCCTTGGTGACCCCCTCGACCAGCGTCTCGAGGCTGGGCGGATACCCCTCGGTCCCGGTCTTGATGTCGAAGGACGCGATCGCCCCGGCGTCGGCGGCGTCCTTGTGCCTGTCGATCGCCGTGCGCATCTCCCTGAGTGTGCGCCGCAGCTCCGCCTCGCGCTGGCGCTGCATGCTCACCCGGGCCAGCGGCATCACGGCGGAGGCCAGGATCAGCAGGATCGTCGTCACCACGAGGAGCTCCACAAAGGTGAAACCGTCGTGACGTCCGAGTGCCGAATGCCTGATGCCGGATGTTACACGTCGAGTGGTCATGGTCGCGCCTTATCTGACCGTCACCGTCACGGGCGAGAACGTCAGTTGAATCGGCGAGCCGTCAGGCGTGCTCGCGACGCCGGTCACGGAGATTGCGGTGGTGCCGGGGGCGAGGGCGTCGAACAGCAGCGAGGCGAGCAGGCCCGCGCCCGAGGCGCCCGTCTGGTCGCCGGTCCGCGCGATCGCGATATCGACGCGGCCGGCGTTCGGATCCGGCCGCGGCGCGAAGGAGGCGGTCACGCCTCCCTGCCGCATGAACGTCCCGTCCTGGACGGTTCGCACCCGCAGCACGGCGGGGTTGTAAATGACCGTCAGCGTGACCACGGACATCCGCAAGGCGTTGTTGATCGACACCGGCACCGTGTAGGGGCCGCCCGCGACGCGGAACTCCGTCCCGGGAGGGGTGATGATGATCTGGGCGGCCGTGGGGGGCGCGGTCGGAAGGCCTCCCGCGGGGGCCGCGGTGCCGGCCGGCACATCTCTGGCCGGCGTGGTGCCGGCGCCTCCCACAGGCGTCCCACCGGCGGGCGGCGTCGCGGCCGGCGCCGGGGCCACCGGCACTCCGGGCACGGACTGCGTCCCCGTCGGTGCCGGTTGACCGGCCGCCGGCGGCGTGGCCGGCGGCACGAAGCCGGGTAGCGGCGAGGTGCCGGCGGGTACGGGGGGGTGGGACGGCGCCACCCCGCCGGGGCGCCCCACTGGCGGCCCCGCCACGCCTGCCGGCGCGCCGGGGGCGCCGGCACCCGTGGCGGTGGCGGGCGCGCCTGCGCCCGCGGGAGGCTGCGCCTCCGGCTGCGGCGCGATGAGTTGCGGCGGACCCGTGAGACCGACGTTGGCCTGCGTGCCGATGTAGATGTTGCCCACGTCCTCCTTCGTGAGCTCGTGACCACGGACGATGTGCGGCGTGATCAGCATCACGATGTCGGTGTCCTGATCGCTGGTCTCGTTGTTCGTGAACAGCTTGCGCAGCCCCGGGATGCTGGAGATGCCCGGGATACCGGTGCGGTTGTTGGAGGTTTCCTGGTTGATGAGACCGGCCAGCAGGTTCGCTTCTCCCTCGCGCAGCCGCAGGAACGTGTGCACCTTGCGCGACGTGAAAGACAGCGCCGACTGCCCGCCGACGTCGACGGGCGGGCCGATCGCGTTGTTCTCGACGGACAGGTCGAGCACGATTTCCCCTTCGTAGGTGACCCGCGGCGTAATCGCCAGGTTCACGCCGACCGGCTTGTAGCTGTAGGACGACTGCGGGATCGTCGCGAACCCGCCGGCGGCCGCCTGCCCGAACGTCGTCTGGATAATCGGGACTTCCGAGCCGAGGTTGAGCGTCAGCGCCTGCCCTTCCTGGCCGCGCAGCTGCGGCTTCGCGAGCACCTTGGTCCGCGAATCGTTCGCCAGGAAGTTCACCACGGCGGACGGCACGCCGAGATAGAAGTCGGCGGTGCTGACGCCCTGCGAAATCGTGTTCAGGTTGAACGCCGGTGCCGCGCCGGGCGCCCCACCCGCGAAGCCCGTGTTCGGCGCCGCGAGCTCGGGAGAAAAGAGCAGGCCGATCGAATAGTTGCTGAGGTTGATCCCGTAGCGCTTCACGCGGCTGCGGTTCACTTCGAGGATCTCGATGTCGAGGACGACTTCGGCCCGCGGCTTGTCGTTCGCCCGGATGAGCCGCTCGATGACGTCCACGACTGGGCCCGTCGCGCGGACCGAGATGGTGTTGGCCACCTTGTTCGGCATCACCATCGCCTGCACGGCCATCTGCGGGATGCGGATCATGGTGTTGACGAGCTGCGCCAGCTCCGACGCGTCGGCGTGCGAGATGTAGAACACGCGCATGACCAGCTCGTCGTACTGCTGGTGCTTGGCCGGCTGATCGGGGATGACGAGGATCGTGCGCGGGTTGGTGACCTTGTAGTAGTAGCCGTTCGCGGACAGCACCTGCTGGAGGGCGTCCTCCACCGTGACGCCGTCGAGATTCACGCTGTACGGCTTGTCGATGTACTGCTGGTCGTAGGTGACGTTGATCCCCGACGCGGTGCCGATGAAATTGAGGATGTCCTTCAGGCTGGAAGACGTGCCGAAATTCAGGCGGATCGGCTCGCGAGAGGCCGGGTTCAGGAGCGGCGGCGCGTTGGACGCCCGGGCATCGGCGCGTAGCTGATCAATCGCGGGCTTCGGGCGCGTCGCCTCGATGCGCTCGCGGATCTTCCGCTCCAGCTCCGCCGTCTTGGCGGCGATGAGGCGGTCGGTGCCGATCAACTGGAGCGACTTCTGGTACTCGCTCAGCGCCTGGTCAAGCTGGTCGTTCTGCTCGAACGCGCGCGCCATCTCGAGATGGCCGCGCGAGGCTTCCTCCTGGGCGCGCCGGAGATTGATCTTGTACTCGGGGCTGTCCGGGTTCCCCTGAACGGCCTGGGTGAAGTAGGTCACCGCGGCATCCCAGTCTTTCACGCGAACCGCGTCCTGCCCTTTCCGGAACGCACGCGACGTGGCGCAGCCGGATCCCAGGAGAGCGAGCAGAAGTACCAGAGTGAGTTTACGTTTCATATGTCAGTTGACCGTCGCGCCTGCTGCCTGCTGCCTGCCATCTGCCTTCTGCCTTCGCTCTACTGCCCGCGCATCGGAATGGTCTGGCGGCCCCTGCCGTCCGCATATTCCATCACGACCGACTCGACGCCGATCCGCACGATCTTGTATTGCCCGAGCACCAGGTCCCCTTCTTTCCCGTAGAGCGGCAGTCCGCGCCCGTCCGAGAAAATCGCGACCTTCCTGGTCCCCTGCTCCAGCGTCCCGATGAATTTCAACGGGATCGGCGGCGGCGGTGGCGGCGGCGGTGGCGGCGGTGGCGGCGCGTTCGGGTCCACCGTCTGCGCCGGCGGCGGTGGCACGACCTTCGCCACCACCGGCGGCGGGGGCGGCGGAGGCGGCTTCACGTAAAACCGGAACGGGTTGCGCGACGGCTCGTCCGGTACGGTCGGCGGCTGCTTCAGCGCCTCCAACTGGACATCGAGCGGCGGCGCAGCCGTCTCGCCGGCCGCCCGCCCCGCCGGCGTCCGCTGCTCCCTCGGTGAATTAGACGGCGCGGGCGGCTGGCTGGCCGAGGGCCACACCGCATACACGACCAGCAGCGCGACGACCGCGCCGAGCAGCGCCAGGATCAGCGGCCGCGGGCGCTGCAGCGTCCTACTCGCCACCGGCGCCCGATCGGAAGTAGGTGGCAATATCGAGCTTCATGGACAGGCCGCGCGCCTGCTGATTCTCGCCGGGCGCCGAGGTCAGCGCGATGTTCTCGAGGACGATGAACTCGGGCGCCGTCTCGATCGCGTAGATGAAGCGCCGCACGTCACGGTAGTCGCCGGTCAGCGTGTAGGTGGTCGTGAGCCTGGAGAGCGAGCTGTCCTTCTCCCGCTTCACGGCGTTGTTCCCGTGGTCGAGGTGCACGCTCGCCTGCTCGGCCAGTTGCGCAAGCCGCGTGTAGGTCAGCTTGCGCGCCAGGGCCTGGTCCGCCGGCAGCACGTCCATGTAGAACTTCTGCAGCGCCGCGTCCGCCTGCTGCTTGCCCGTCACCGTCGCCTTCGCCGACTCGTAGTCCTGACGGGCGCGGTGCAACTCCGCGCGCGCGGCGCTCGCCTCGGTCTCGGCACTCCGGACCTGATGGCCGAGCGGAAACACGACCAGCGCGTAGAGCACGGCGTTGGCGAGAATCGCGAGGACCAGCGGCAGGATCAAGTGGCGCTTCTCCGCCGCGATGCGCTGGAGGTTCATCGCGTCACCCCCGGCGCGGCGGCCGGCCGCGGGGCCGCCGACCCGGGCGCGGCGTGCGGGGCCGTGTAGAGCGCCGTCATGCTGATGCTATGGAGGCCTTCTTCCGACACGTTGACGTCGCTCCACTGGATATCGCGGAAGGAGCCCGTCTTCTCGAGGCGATCCCAGAACGCGTCGATGTCGTCGAAGCGCTTTCCCTGCACGCCGAGGCTGACCTGCGTCTCGCCGTCCTTGAACTCGGGATGGACGCCCATCAGCATGACGTCTTCGGGGAGGGTCGAACCGAGCTGGTTGAACAGCGCCGTCCAGGAAAAGGTGCGCCGTTCGATGAGCTCGTTCGCTTCCTTCGCCCGGGTGACCACCACCGCCAGCTCCTGCTGATCGAGGCCGCGGCGCGTCTGCTGCGCCTGGTTCGCGAAGGCCTGGGCCTGTCTCCTGTCGCGCTCGATCGCGGCGTTCAGATCCGTCTTGTACCGGGAGAGCCGCACCACGCGGACACCCTGCCACACCGTCACGGCGAGCACGAGCAGCGCCACGACGGCCACGGCCGCGTGCACGGCGCGCTCGTTGTAAAACGGACGCGTGGAGAGGTTGGGGCGCAGCATCAGGCGACCTGCTCGCGGAGCAGCACGCCCACCGCCGGCGCGAGCGCGTCCAGCAGTTCCGCGCCCGCGCTGATCCGGTCGCGCATGGCGGCCGACCCGCGGAAATCGAGCGATTCCACCTTGGCCTGCATCCGCTCTTCGAGGCTGCGCCGCAACCGGTCCGCGGCCTCGACCCCGCGTGCCGACGCACCCGACAGGACGATGCGGACGAACGTGCCGCCGCTCAGCCGATCCTCGTGGTACATCGCCGTCTGGTGGACGAGATCCGCGAGGTCTCCCTCGGATTCGAGCTGCCGCGTCCGGAAGTAGATCAGGTCCCGGCCCCCGCCGAATCCGGGGCGCCCCGCCCCTGCCGACGGGTGGTCGCGGACGATCGCCAGCGTCGCGTAGTCGGGGGCGACATGGACGACGAGCCAGTCGCCCGCGGTGGTCTCCGCGCCCGACCCGAGGGCGGCGTTGATCAGGTTCAGCGACGCCAGGTCGACCAGCCCGGCAGCCGCCCCGGCGTCGGCGCACGACTTCATGTAGCTCTCGATGATGTCGCGGCGGCCGAGCGTCACCAGGTCCTCGCGGCCGCCGCCCGGCAGCGGCCCCGCCGGCACCCACGAGATCTGCGCCTCTTCCGGCTTGAAGGGGGCCGCCTTGCGCATCTGCCAGCGGATCAGCTGGTCGAGATCCGCTGCGGGGGGTACCTTCTCGAACCGGAGGAGCGAGAGCTTGGCGGCCGTGTCGGGAATGACGAGCGCCACGCGGCGGGGGCGGGCGCCCAGCTTGTCGAACGCCGAGCGGAGCGCCGCCGACAGGGCGGGCGCGTCATGCACGTTCACGGCGTTCAGCGCGGGCGTCACCACGCCGGGCGCCAGACGCTCCGTGCCGTGCGCGCCCACGATCCAGCTGTTCGCCTGCCGCACGAGCGACACCGCAGTCACCCGGTCAGAGGCGATCTCGACGCCGACCGACGGCGGCGGACTGGCAAGGAAGCTCGGCAGCGGGCTCATTCGACGAACGTCACCTTGTTGATTTCGCGCAGGGTGGTGATCCCGCCCAGCACGCGTTCCACGCCGGATTCGCGGAGCGACTTCATCCCCTCGTCGCGCGCCGCCTTCTTGATCTCGGAGTTGGGCCGCCGCGCCAGGATGATCTCGCGGATGTTATCGGTCAGATCGAGCAGCTCGCATATGGCCGTGCGCCCCTTGAACCCGGTGCCGCTGCACTCGATGCACCCGGTCCCCTCGAAAAACAGGCCGCTGTCGGCGAGGTTCGGATCCATCTGCGACTCCATCAGATACTCGCGCGAGACCGTGGCGTGCCGCTTGCAGTGGATGCAGATATTCCGCACCAGCCGCTGCGCCAGGACGCAGTTCAGCGCCGACACGAACTGATACGCCTCGACTCCCATGTTCAGGAAGCGCCCGAGCACGTCCACCACGTTGTTGGCGTGGACGGTCGTGAACACCAGATGCCCGGTCAGCGCCGAGTTGATGGCGATCTGCGCCGTCTCGTTGTCGCGGATTTCCCCGACCATGATCTTGTCGGGGTCGTGGCGCAGGATCGAGCGCAGGCCGCGCGCGAACGTCAGCCCCTTCTTTTCATTGATCGGTATCTGGGTGATTCCCTTGAGCTGGTACTCGACCGGATCCTCGATGGTGATGATTTTGTCCTCGATGGTCTTGATCTCCGACAGCGCCGCGTACAGCGTCGTCGTTTTGCCGGATCCGGTCGGACCGGTGACCAGGACCATCCCGTAGGGCTCCGCGATGTACTTCCGGAACCGCTTCAACTCCGCGTCCGGGAACCCCAGGATATCGAGGCGCAGCTCGTGGAACTGCTCGCTGATCGATTCCTTGTCGAGAATACGGATGACCGCGTCCTCGCCGTGGACGCTCGGCATGATGGAGACGCGGAAGTCGATCGTCTTGCCCGGCAGCCGCAGCTTGAAACGGCCGTCCTGCGGGATGCGCTTCTCGGCGATGTCGAGCTCCGCCATGACCTTGACGCGCGAGATGATTGTGCTGTGGAAGCGCTTGTCGATCGGGCGCATGGCCGCCTGCAGCACCCCGTCGATGCGGTACTTCACGTAGACCGCGTCGTCCTGCGTCTCGATGTGGATGTCGCTCGCGCGGCGCTGGATCGCGGTGTAGATGGTGGTGTCGACGAGGCGGATGACCGGGCTGGTGTCCGCCGTCATCCTCTCGACGGTGAGCTGCTCGTCCCCCTGTTCGTCTTCGCGCAGGATCTGGAGCTGAAAGCTCTCGGTCGCGTCTTCCAGGACGCGGGTGGAGCTCTCGCTCTTCTTCAGGATCGCCTGGATCGCCGAGGCCGGCGCGACCATCACCTTGATCGGCATCCCGAGCAGCATGCCGAGCTCGTCGATCATCGGGAGATCGGTCGGGTCGCTGACGACGATGACGAGGGCGGTCCCCTCGCGGCCGAACGGCACGAACCCGTAGCGCAGCATCAGCTCCGCGGGGATCGTGCGGAAGAGATCGTGGTCGATGTTGAAATGCGCCAGGTCCAGGAACGGCAGCCGGTAGCGCTCGGAGAGCCGCCGCGCCTGCGCGATCTCGGCCGCGGCTTCCGCGGCGGAAATCTCCGCCGGGCCGGTATCGACGTACAGCTCGGGGTGCTCGGCGGTGGCGGTGGTGGAATGCTTTTCGTCCATTGACTGATCTCTACCCGTGCGCTAACTGCTCAGCGCCGAGGACAGGTTGAAGAGCGGCAGATACAGCGAGAGCAGCAATCCCGCGATCA
>JANOJK010000174.1:0-5152 GCA_031408165.1 Acidobacteriota bacterium
CCGCCAATCGTGATGGAGGGCGAGTACTGCCGCAGGATGAACCGATCGCCGCGTGTCAGCACCGCCGGCGCCTCGAGCCGGATACGCGCAAACGCCCGCCGTCCGGGCTGCAGCTCCGCGATCGGAGCTGCGACACGCGTCTTCTGATCCGTAGCCTCCCGGCCCTCCGTGGCACGGTGATCCGCGTCGTCCGCGTCTTCCGCGTGGTCGTACACCCCGCCTTCCGCGGCGGTCTGATTCGCGGGTGCCCCGGCCCCATGATCCGCGCGGTCCGCGGCCCTGCCATCCGTCGCTCGGCCGCCGGTGAGCTCCGTGGCCAGCGCGACCCGCCCCAGCAGCTCCGTCGTGCCGTGATGAAAGCGCACCCGCGCCCCGTGGCGCAGCGGCTTCGCGTCGGACAGCAAATCGACGAGCACGTCGAAGCGGCGCGTGATCTCGAACGCGCCCGGCATCGTCAACGTGTCGCCACGGCCCACCTCCCCCACATCGACCCCTCCCAGGTTGACCGCGACCCGGCGTCCCGCCCCCGCGGACGGCTGCGCCGAGCCGTGCACCTGCAGGCCGCGGATCTTCACGCGCCGCTCCGACGGCAGGACCACCATCTCTTCGTCCACGCGCAGCGTGCCGCTCGCGAGCGTGCCGGTGACCACGGTCCCGAAGCCCCGCATCGAGAAGACCCGATCGATCGGCAGCCGCGGCGCGCCCCCGTCTGCGCGCGCCGGCACCGCGGCCGCGAGAGCCGCGAGCCCCTCGCGCAACCCGTCCAGGCCGGCGCCCGTCTTCGACGAGACCGCGACGATCGGCGCATCCCTCAGCGCGGAGCCGGCGACCAGCTCGCGCGCCTCGAGCCGTGCGAGCGCCAGCGTGTCGGCGTCCACGAGGTCGGACTTGGTGAGGGCGATGAGGCCCGAGCGGACCTGCAACAACCGGCAGATGGCGAAGTGCTCGCGCGTCTGCGGCATGACGGACTCGTCGGCGGCGATGACGAGCAGCACGGCGTCGATCCCGCCGATGCCGGCCAGCATGTTCTTGACGAAGCGCTCGTGTCCGGGCACGTCCACGAAGGCCATGTCGAACCCGCCCACTTGCGCGTGCGCGAACCCCAGGTCGATCGTGATCCCGCGCGCCTTCTCTTCCTTCAGCCGGTCCGGGTCCGTGCCGGTCAGCGCCTTGACGAGCGCGCTCTTTCCGTGATCGATGTGGCCGGCGGTCCCGATGACGACGGAGCGCCGGTTCGGAGGGATCAAGGCGTTCACGGAGCTCAACGACGTTTGGTCTGCCGCTCGCGCTTGCCGGGACGTCCTTTCCGCTTGCCACCCTTCCCCGCCGACAAGTGCCGCTCGGATTTGGGCTGCGCCTTGCTGCGCCGCGGCCCGCGGTTGTCTTCCGACTCGCGCACGCGATCCAGAATGCCGAGGATGCCCAGATCGATCTGGCGCCGCTCCATGTCCACCTTGATGACCTGCACGCGAACCTTGTCGCCGAGGCGGAACATCCGGCCGGTGTTCTCGCCGCGCAGCAGGTGCTGCCCTTCGACGAACCGGTAATAATCGTCCACCATGGTCGAGACGTGGACCATGCCTTCGACGAAATGCTCCACCAGCTCGATGAACAGCCCGAAGGCGGTGACCCCGGTGACGTAACCGTCGAACTCGTCCCCCACCTTGTCCGCCATGAAGCGGACCTTCTTCCACTGGACCAGCTCGCGCTCGGCTTCGGCCGCGCGCCGCTCGCGTTCGGAGGTGTGCCGGCCGATCTCCGGCAGATCCTCGGTCAGCTCCTCGACGCGATCCTTCGCCATCCCCTCGCGTGACTCGCGCAGCGTGCGGTGCACCACGAGGTCCGGGTAGCGGCGAATCGGCGACGTGAAGTGGGTGTAGCTCTTCGCCGCCAGGCCGAAATGGCCGCTGTTGGTCTCCGCATACCGCGCCTTCTGCATCGTCCGCAGCATGAGGAACGCGATCGGCTTCTCTTCGGGCGTTCCGTGGATCCGTTCCACCAGCTTCTGGAAGTGCCGCGGCCGGACCTCATCGGGCGGCGCCGCGAGGCTGTACCCGAGTGTCGAGACGAACTCCTCGAACTGCGCCACCTTGAGCGGGTCGGGCTTCTCGTGAATGCGGTAGAGCGTCGGCACGTCGAGGTCGTCGAGGTGCTCGGCGACGGTCTCGTTCGCCACGAGCATGAACTCCTCGATGATGCGGTTCGCGACGCGGCGCTCGGCCGCGATGATCTGCTTGACCATCCCCTCGTCGTCGAGGATGATCTCCGGCTCCTTCAGGTCGAAGTCGATCGAGCCGCGGCGCCGGCGCCGCTCGTTGAGGATGTCGAACAGCTCGCGCATCGTCTCGAACATGGGTACGAAGTCTGCGTACTTCGCGATGAGCGCAGCGTCGCCGTCCATGAGGATGGCGCTGACGTCCGTATACGTCATCCGGGCGTCGCTGTGGATCACGCCGTCGTGCATCTCGTAGGAGACGACGATGCCCTGGCGATCGATCTCCATGACACACGTCTGCACGAGGCGGTCCAGGTTCGGATTCAGGCTGCAGAGGCCGGTCGAGAGCTCCGAGGGAAACATGTGGACGGCACGATCCGGGAAGTAGACCGAGGTGCCCCGCTCGTAGGCCTCCTCGTCGAGCGCTCCCCCCTCGGGCACGTAGTGCGCGACGTCGGCGATGTGGACGCCGAGCGAGTAATGCCCGTTCGCCAGCTTGTCGATGGTGATGGCGTCGTCGAAATCGCGCGCGTGCTCGCCGTCGATCGTCACCGTGCGGACCTTGCGGAAGTCGGTCCGCCCCTTGAGATCCTTTTCCTTCACGGCGGCACCGAGGCGTGTGGCCTCCGCGACCGCGTCCTCGCTGTGCTTGTCGGTGATCCCGAACTTGCGGATGATGATCTCGGTGTCGACGCCCGGCTCCTCGATGTCGCCGAGGACCTCGAGCACGCGCCCCTGCGCGCTGCGCGTGGCCGTCGGCCAGCGGGTGATCTCCGCGACGACCATGTCCGCCGGCTTGGCGTCCTTCCGCTCCTCGTTGGGGACCATCACGTCCATGATCACGCGGCGATCGAACGGCACGAGATACCCTGTGCCGGTGTCGTCGATCTCGAAGCGGCCGACAATCGTCTTCGATCCGCGCTCGAGGACGCGGACGATGCGCCCTTCCGCGCGGTCTTCGCGCCGCTGCTCGATCCGGGCGACGACGCGGTCGCCATGCATCGCCTGATTGAGGTTGGCGCCCGCGATGTAGATGTCGCCGGACACACCCTCGAGCGGCTTGTCAGGGACGACGAATCCGAATCCGCGGGGGTGCGTCTGCACCCGGCCGACCACCAGGTTCATCCGGTCCGGCAGGCCGAAATGGTTGCCGCGCGTCTGAACGAGCTGACCGGCGTCGACGAGCTTCTGGAGGAGACGCGTGACGGTGGCCCGCTGCTCGCGGGGAATCTTCAGGCGCTGGACGATCTCCCGGGCGGTGACCGGGTGCTCGATCTTGTCGCGCATGGCCGTCAGCAGCTGCTCGCTGGTCAACATCATCTTCAGAAGACCACACCCAAACGCCGATTGCCAAGCATTACCCAACCGGAATGACCGTGCGCCCCTCTATAGACCGTGTGACCGCCACGGCCGACGCCGCCGACGCCGCCTCGGCTCTGGACCTGGCCCTGGTCCGACGGGCCCAGGCCGGGGACGTGGAGGCGTTCGGCGAGCTGGTGGAGCGCAACCGCCGTGCGGTCTTCAGGGCCGCGCTGGCGGCGGTGGGCAACCCTACGGAGGCGGACGATGTGGCGCAGGAAGCCTTCGTGACGGCGTTCCAGAAGCTGAACGGTTTCCGCGGCGAGTCGTCGTTCAGGACATGGCTGCTGACGATCACCTGGCGGAAGGCGATTGATCGGCGCAAGAGCGTGACGAAGTGGATGCAGCGGCTGGTCGGACCGGCGCCGGCGAGCGAGAGCGGCGAGGAGTGGGACCCGATGGACCGGATCGCGGCGGGCGGACAGTCGCAGGAAGACGAGCTGCTGACCTCGGACCTGCAGCGGCGGCTGCGCCCGCTCATCGCGTCCCTGCCCAGGAAGTTGCGCGACGCGCTGCTGCTGGCGGGCTCGGGCGACCACAGTTACGACGAGATCGGGAAGATGCTGAAGATTCCGACCGGCACCGTGAAGTGGCGCGTGTCGGAAGCCCGGAAGGTGCTGAAACAGAAGATGCTGTCCATGGGATACACCGATGTCTAGCGACGGAGGTCGGAGGCCGGAGGCCGGAGGTCGGGATCGGTTTGACGCAGCCATCGATCGTGCCGTACGCGAGATGGTCGATGTCGAGCCGCCGGCGGGCCTCCGCGGCCGGGTGATGGACCGCATCGATGGCTCGAAAGAAAGCAGGCGGAAGGCTGCATGGATGGCCGCGCCCCTGGCGGCGGCGGCCGTCATCGTCCTCGCCGTCCTGGCGCCCTGGCGGACGGAGCGCCCGGCCCTGGGTCCGCTCGCGCAGGTCGCGACCGATCGTCGGCTGCCGGCGGCAGCGCCGGGAACGCTGCCTGCGCCGGCGAGTGTTCCGCAAGTGGTGGTCGCGCGGGACCGGCCCGGTTCACCGCGTGCGGCGCGGACCATCGAGGCCGCGGTGGACGCAAGCGAGCAGTTCGCCGGCGCGCAGATTGAAGCGCTCGCGGGTCCGGCGCCCCTGGCGGTCGAGCGGCTCTCCGGTCCGCCGGCGCCCGTCGTCCAGACGCTGGACGTCGCACCGATCGAGATTCCTGCACTTGAAGTCAACGCGATAACAGAGACGCCGCGCGAGCGGCGCGAGGAGTAGATGATGGCGAGAACGCTCAAGATCGTGATGATGATGCTGCTGGCCGCGGCGCCGGCGTTGGCGCAGACGAAGCCGAACCCGCCGGTCCCCCAGGGGTCCGAAACCAGGTCGGCCGATCAGAAGCCCGCGGACGCAGCGGCGCGGGCCGCCGCGCAGCCGCCGCGTCCCGAGCCCACCGTGAACATCCGCGTGGAGTTGACGATCACCGATCAGCGCGGCACCGCGGCCCCGCTCAGCAAGACCATCACGATGACGATGATGGACACGGCGAGCTCGCGGATCCGCACCGGCGGCGACGTGCGCACGCCGCTGGGGTTCCGGCCCGTGACGCTCAACGTCGACGCG
>JANOJK010000237.1:0-1527 GCA_031408165.1 Acidobacteriota bacterium
GCTCGCTCTCGACCAGCGCCGCGCGGGCGGCCGACACCTCCGCCTCCGATTCGGCCAGCCGGCGCGCGAGCTCGACGTCATGTTCGCTCGCGCGCCGCGCGAGCTCGGTGCGCGGCAGCTGTACAGCGCCAACCGCGTGAAGTATCCGCTGGTGCGCGGCCGGCTCTTGAAGCGCTGGCGCGAGGCGCGCCTGCAGAACGGTGCGGTTGAAGCCTGGGCCTCGATCGTCGAGGACGATGCGGCGAGGCGCGACTACCAGCAGGTGCGCGGCATGGGCGGCTTCGTGCGCTCGAGCTGGGACGAGGTCAACGAAATCGTCGCCGCGGCCAACGTCTACACCATCAAGCGGCACGGGCCCGACCGCGTCATTGGCTTCTCGCCGATTCCCGCGATGTCGATGGTCAGCTATGCCGCCGGCAGCCGGTATCTCAGCCTGATCGGCGGCGTATGCATGAGCTTCTACGACTGGTACTGCGACCTGCCGCCTTCCAGCCCGCAGGTCTGGGGCGAGCAGACCGACGTGCCCGAGTCCGCCGACTGGTTCAACTCGAGCTTCATCATCGCCTGGGGCTCCAACGTGCCGCAGACGAGGACGCCGGACGCGCATTTCTTCACCGAGGTGCGCTACAAGGGCACCAAGACCGTCGCGGTCACGCCCGACTACTCCGAGGTCGCCAAGCTTTCGGATGTCTGGCTGCATCCCAAGCAGGGCACCGACGCGGCGATGGCCATGGCGATGGGCCACGTTATCCTGAAGGAGTTCTACTTCGACAAGCGCTCGGCGTATTTCGACGACTACGCGCGCCGCTATACCGACCTGCCGATGCTGGTAATGCTCAAGGAGCAGACCCTGCCCGACGGCGGAAAGGTCATGGTGCCGGATCGCTACCTGCGCGCGTCCGACTTTGCCGACGGCCTCGGCCAGGCCAACAACCCGGACTGGAAGACCGTCGCCTGCGATGAGCACGGCAAGGTGGTGCTGCCCAAGGGGGCCATCGGCTTTCGCTGGGGCCCTGACGGCCGCGCCGACCAGGGCCAGTGGAACCTGGAGGCGAAGGAAGCGCAACAGGGCCGGGACGTGAAGCTCAGGCTCTCTCCGCTCGAGGGCGGCGCCGCGGGCGCCGCCACCGCCAAGGTGGGATTCCCGTACTTCGGCGGACTCGAAAGTCCGCATTTCGCGAACAGCGTGCACGGCGACGTGCTGGTGCGGACGGTGCCGGTGCAGCGCGTGGCGACCAAGGGCGGCGAAGTGCTGGTGGCAACCGTGTTCGACCTGCAGGCCGCCAACTACGGCGTGGCCGGAGGAGAGGCCGCGGGCAGCTACGACGACGACACGCCCTACACGCCGGCATGGCAGGAACGCATCACCGGCGTGCCGCGTGACCAGGTGATCGCGGTGGCGCGCCAGTTCGCCGACAACGCCGACAAGACGCAGGGCCGCTCGATGGTGATCATCGGCGCCGCCATGAACCACTGCCCAGAAAACTGCCCCAGGAGTGTCCGAAGATATAGATCTTGTCCTGCTTG
>JANOJK010000214.1:0-2378 GCA_031408165.1 Acidobacteriota bacterium
ACTGCTCCAGGACCCAGCGCGTCCAGCCCTCGTCCATGCTGCCGCTCCACGGGCGGAACAACCCGATGCGTGGCTTCTTCACCGCCGAACCGGTTGCAGATGCGGCGTCCGCCCGCTGCGCGACGAGCGCGAGTGACGAGACCAGCTCACCCTGCTGCGCCTCGGACAGGCCCTGAACCAGGTAGCGCCCGTTGGCAAACTGCACGGACGCCCCGCTCCTCCACGCCCGGTTGATCGCGCGATACGTGTTGTTCTGCGCGGGATCGAGCGACAGCGCCGGTCCGGTGCCCGTCAGCGTGCCGGTGGGGGGCACGATCGCGGCCGACGCGGCGTCGGTGTCGAACCCGGCGCCCGGGACGCTGTCAAACGGCGCCGCGTCCGCAGGTGCGGAGTTGTACGGCACCGGCTTCGCCTTGAGATCCGGCTGCGGTCCCAGGAGCGCCATCCTGGCGCGGACGTCGGCCGCAAGGGGCGTGGCGGCCGCGACGACCTTCACACCCATCTGCAGCGGCAGCGTCCAGCCCGCCGCGTCGTACGGCCGCTCCGGCGGCCCGCCGGGGTACTGCCGGAGGTCCGGGTACTTCTGGACGTCGAGCACCTCCCGCGCCATCGCGGCGAATTCCTGGTCGGTCGGAACGATCCACGTGCCCGCGGCGTACGCGACGCCGTCGATGGTCGCCGCATCGGTCAACTGCGAGACGCGCACGCCGCCGAACGCCAGCCGCCGGAGCAGCTCCACCGCGGCCACCGGATCGCGCTGATCCTGGGAGACGATGTAGGCAAACGGGGGCCTGGTCGAACCGGCGGCAATCTGATCGCGTCCCGCCCGGTAGCGGTTCATCAGCAGCGAGTCCTTGTACTTCGAGGCGAACTCGATCGTCGCGAGCGAGGCGGTCTCCATATAATCCACCGCGTCACGCAGCCGCCACCATCCAGGCTTCCAGGGGCTGGCATAGAGGCTTTGCGGACGGAGCTCGCGCATGTTCGGCGGAAAGTCGTTGATGGTGTACTCGCGGGGCGTGGCGTACGAATAGAGCGCCGTCTCGGTCCAGTAGGCCGCGACGTTCTTGAAGATCGGCGCGTAGTCGATGTAGCCCGGATACCACGCGTCGAACGCGGTCCCCATGTGCGTCGCGCCCGGCATGCCGTTCTCGTCGAGCGCCTTGGCGATCGCCATGCCGATCATGTTGATCTCGCGCGCGATCACCGGCGGCGCCTCGATGCCCACGGGTTCGGAGAACGGCGGCAGCCAGATGCGGGTCGGAAACGGTCCGACCTGGTGGTGCACGTACACAATCTGCGGTTCCCACTGCCGCCAGGTGTGCTCGATCGCGCGCGACTCGATCATGTTGAGCATGTAAGCGTCGCGGTTGTTGTCGTGCCCGACGTACTCCTGGTACAGCTGCGGGAGCCCGGACAACTCGTACGGCGTACCGACGTTCTTCATGTACCATTCCGAGACCATCTGCTGGCCATCGGGGTTGATCGTGGGCCAGAGCATCAGGACGACGTTTTCCAGCATCGCCTTCGTCGCCGGCTCGTTGGCCCTGCGCACGAGATCGTAGGCGAGCAGCGGCGTGTGCTGGGGCCCGGCGACTTCCGTCGCGTGCAGGCCGCCGTCGATGTGAACGAGCGCCTTGCCTTCGGCCGCAAGCCTCTGCGCTGCCCCGTCGGTCAGCCCCCGCGGGTGCGCGAGGCGCTGCCAGATTTCGCGGTGGCGATCGAGCTTCGCGAGATTCCCGGGCGTCGAGATCAGCGCGAAGTACATCGTCCGTCCCTGGGACGTCTTTCCGGCTTCGAACAGCTTGACGTGGCGGCTGGCCGCCGCCAGCTTCTTGAAGTACTCGATCGATTGATCGTAGGTCGCCAGCTTGTAGTCGGCGCCGGCGGTGAACCCGAACACCGATTCCGGGGCGGGCACTCCGGATGCGGGGCTCTGCGCGCGCGGAACCGCGATCAGGCACACCGACAGCAGAATTGCCCATGACATGCGCATATGTGGACCTGATTCTACCCGCAGGCCCGACCTTCAGGTGGCGTGGTCGAATCGCCTGGACCTACGGGTTGAAGCTGCGCGCGGCCGCGATGCGCTCGTCGATCGTCGGGTGGGTGTGGAAGAACCACAAGACGGCCGTTGACGGGCGCTCCTCCGCGAGGTTCTGCTGCCCGAGCCGGCGGATTGCGGAGATGAACGCGCCGGGACGGCCGGTCAGCGTCAGGGCGAAACGATCCGCGCGCCGCTCGTTGTAGCGCGACCAGGCAGTGCCGATCGGCGTGAGCAGCAGCGACACCAGGCCGGCCGCCAGGATGAGCAGCGGGAGGGCGGCCAGATCCCCGGGACCGGTCGCGCCCACCCGCGCGCCCAGCCGCGCCACCGC
>JANOJK010000216.1:0-4651 GCA_031408165.1 Acidobacteriota bacterium
CTGTTCCAGGTGATCGTGCTCTTCTCGCTCAGCCTCAAGGTGGACGAGAAGGCACGGCGCCGCGGGTATGCGCCGGAGTGGCGGTAATGGCGGACAGCCGTCAGGCGAGTGGTGCGTTCGACGTCAAGCTCACGCCGCAGCCGGCGGACGGTTACGCCGACGCCGCCACGCTCGGGCGGATGACGATCGACAAGCAGTTCCACGGGGACCTGGAGGCCACGAGCAGGGGCCAGATGCTGACCGGTATGGGCGGCGTCAAGGGTTCGGCCGGCTATGTGGCGATCGAGCAGGTCACCGGCACACTGCACGGGCGAACAGGCACGTTCATCCTGCAGCACACCGGCGTCATGGACCGCGGCGCGCCTCAGTTGACCATCACGATCGTCCCCGACTCCGGGACCGGCGATCTCGCAGGCGTGTCGGGGAAGATGGGGATCGAGATCGCCGGCGGCAGGCATTCCTACACGCTGACCTATACGCTGGCCGGCTGATCCGGCTGTCTGGCACCACCTGGCCGATCGCCGGGAATCATTTATACTGGCGCCACCCTCAGGAGAGCTTCGGCATGATTGGAAGCGCGCGTTGTTGGCGGGGTGTCCTCGTGGCCGTGCTGCTGGCCGTGGCGTTCTCGTCCGTCATGGCGGCGCAGAACCCCGCGCCCGCCCCGAAGAGGAACCCGCTGCTCAAGTTGATCGAGCCGTGGCCCTCCCTCGAGGTGCTCGCGAAACGCCGGCTTGCGTCCGAGTCGCTGCCGCTCTTCAGCGCCACGGAGCCATTCGCGTTCACGCTGGTGGCCGACTTCAAGACGATCAACAAGGACCGCAAGCCTGAAAGCAGGACGCGCTACCCCGGCGAGTTGCGCGTGGCGGACGAGGGGGGCGGCCAGGTGACGCTGCCGGTGCAGCTGAGCGCGCGCGGCCACTCACGACGCAATCCGCGCACGTGCGACTACGTGCCGCTGCGCATCGAGTTTCCCAAGAAGGGTGTCGGCAAAACGCCCTTCGCGCGCCAGGAGGCGCTGAAGCTCGTCGTGCAGTGCGCCAAGGGGGGCGACTTCGAGCAATACCTGCTGCGTGAGTACCTCGCCTACCGATTGTCCAACCTGATTACGCACAAGTCGTTTCGTGCCCGGCTCGCGACGGTGACCTACGTCGACCAGGTGACGGGCAAACCGGCGGGCACGCGCCACGCCATGCTCATCGAGGACGAGGGGGACGTCGCCAGGCGCCTCGAAGGGCGCGTCGTCAATCTGCCGCGGATGCTGTTCAAGGATGTCGACACCGACACGCTGATGCCGATGATGATCTTCGAATACATGATCGGCAACACCGACTTCTCCATCTACGCGCTCCACAACGTGAAGCTCGTGCAGCGGCCCGACAAGAGCCTCCACCCCGTAGCCTACGACTTCGACTTCTCCGGGCTCGTGCACACGCCGTACGCCGCGCCCGACCGGGCGCTCATGCTCGGGTCGGTCCGCGACCGGTTGTATCGCGGTCCGTGCCGGCGGCCGGAACAGGTCGATCCGCACATTGCGACCTTCGCGGCGAAGAAAGACCTGCTGCGCGCGCTCCCCGACTCGATTCCCGGCATCGACAAAGCGTCGCGCGACGACGCCCGGTCGTATCTCGACGAGTTCTTCTCGTCGATCAAGTCCGCGAAGGACGCCAGACGGGTGTTCGTCGACTGCACCGAGAAGTCGACCATGTAGGCGGTGTCGACATGAGACTCTGCGTCGCGGTTGCCGTGGCGGCGCTCGCCCTGTCAGCCTTTCGCTACTGAATTCTCGCCCTGACGCGGGCGGGCTTGGTCATCGACTGGCCCGCGACATCCACCGTGACCGTGTAATCGCCGATCGCCAGTGGCGCCACGGCCGGCGCGCCGCCGCGGCCGCGTCCCCCCGCGGCGCCGCCTCCGCCGAACCCTCGCCCTCCACCGCCGGCGAGGTTGAGCAGCGCGCGATTGAGCCCCGCTTTCGCGGGACCCTCCACTTCGCGCAGGACCGTTCCCGATGGATCCTTGACGGCGATCTTCGCCGCCGGGGCGTCGGCCTTGAGGTAGTAGTTGACGACCAGCGCCTCGGGCTCGTTCGGCACCTCGAGGTACCTGTCGCCGAACAAGTGGTAGTTCATCCCCTGCACGCTGAAGCCGTACCGGGCGCGCGGTTCGATGTCGAACAGGTGCGCGGGCTTGTCGACGACCGCCGCCGACAGTTCCTGGAGCGGGGTGATGTCGCCCGTCCAGAGCGCGCGTCCGTAGGTGCCAAGGACCAGGTCGTTCTCGCGCGGATGGATCGTCAGGTCGTGAACCGCCACCTCCGGCAGGTTGCCTTTGAGCTGCGACCACCGGCCGCCGCCGTCGAGGGACACGAACACGCCGGAGTCGTTGCCGATCACGAGAAGGTCCTTGTTCTTCCGGTCCTGGACGACGACGTTGATGGGGGCGCGCGGCAGGTTGCCCGCGATGGCGGTCCACGTCTTGCCGCTGTCCGCGGTCTTGTACAGGTAGGGTACGAAGTCGTCGTTGCGAAATCCGCTCTTCGACACGAAGGCGGTGGCGGCGTCGTGGGGTGAGGCGAACACGCGGCTCACCCAGCGGTCCGCCGGCGCGCCGGCAGCCGTCAGCGCCGGCGTGAGGTCGGTCCACGCACCGCCGTGGTTCTGTGTCAGCTGCACCTTGCCGTCATCGGTGCCCACCCAGATGGTGCCGGGCTTGAGCGGCGACTCGGAGATCGACGTGATCGTGCAGTAGGGCACGTTGCGGCCGATCTTCTCCGGATCGTTCGTCGTCAGGTCCGGGCTGATCTCTTCCCACGCGTCCCCCTGGTTCAGCGAGCGGAACAGCACCTGCGCGCCGGCGTAGACGATCTTCGGGTTGTGCGGCGACAGCGCGATCGGCGCGATCCAGTTGTAGCGGAGGCGCGGCTGGCCGGCGGGGCGCGCCGGCGCGATGTTGGTGCGCACGCCCGACCTCTGATCCATCCGGCCCATCTGGTTCAGTTCCCGGGTGTTGTAGACCCAGCGGCTGTCGGTCGGGTCGATGACGTTGTACATGCCGTCGCCGGGCCCGACCGCGACCCAGTTCTCGAGCGAGATCCGCCCGGTGGGGCCGTTGCTCGGACCCTTCCACGAATCGTGGTCCTGCAGGCCTCCGTAGACGTTGTACGGATCGTCCATGTCGACGCCAATCGCGTAGACCTCGCCGACGCCCATGTTGGGGAAATAGTCGCCCGTCTTGCCGCCGTCAACGGAGACGTTCACGCCGCCGTCGCTTCCCAGGATGAGCCGGTCCTTGTCGTCCGGATCCCACCACATGGAGCGGAAGTCGCCGAACACCCCGCGCATGAAGTCTGACGCCCAGGTCTTGCCGCCGTCGCGCGAGATGAACATCGCGTCGCTCGTCACGATGACGGTCTTGTCGTCGTGCGGATTGATGCGCATCTGGTTGAACGAGTACGGCGCCTTGCCGCCGGCGACGTTGACGTCGGTCACCTTGCGCCAGGTTTTCCCCGCGTCGTCGGTCCGGTACATCTCGTTGCCGATGATGCCGGCGGCGAGCGGGCTGATGGCGCTGACATCGCGCGCGTCGGCGCCCGGCCTGGGGTTCTGGTTCTCGAGCAGCGCGTAGAGGATGAGCGGATTTTTCTGGTAGATGTCGAGTCCGATCCGGCCGATCCTGCCGGTGGGCAACCCGCCGCCCAGCTTCCGCCAGGTGTCACCACCGTTGTCGGTGCGATGGATGCCGCTGTCCGGGCCGCTCTCCACGATCTGCCACGGCCGGCGATCCTTCTCGTACATCGCGGCATAGAGCACGGCGGGCGTCTTCCGGTTGATCACCAGGTCGATGGCGCCGACGCCGTCGTTGATGAAGAGCACCTTCTTCCAGGATTTCCCGCCGTCCATGGTGCGGAACACCCCCCGCTCGGCATTCCTCGAGAACAGGTGCCCCATGACGGCGACGTAGACGATGTCCGGGTTCTTCGGGTGGATGACGATGCGCGCGATGTGATGGGAGTCGGGGAGCCCCATGAGCTGCCAGGTCGCCCCGGCATCCGTGGACTTGAACACACCCTTACCCGAATAGGATGAGCGCGCGTTCGCCTGGTCGCCGGTGCCCATCCACACGATCGCGGGATTCGAGGAGGCAATCGCGACGGCACCGACGGCTGCGGCGCCGACACTGTCGGACACGTTTCTCCAGGTCGTCCCCCCGTTGGTCGTCTTCCACAATCCGCCGCTCCGCGTCGCCGCGAACATTGTGTAGAGGTGATCGTGAAGCGGTGTGTCGGGCACGGCGACTTCGGTGACCCAGGCGGCCGTACGAAAGGGCCCGATGTTCCGGAACGTGAGGGCGTTGATGACGGTCTCGAGCGTGGGCGGCTGCTGCGCGCGCGCCACGATCGCCGGAGCGGCGGCCGCCAGGCAGAGCAGGACGGCCGCGAAACGGGTTCTCATGTCAGTCTCCAGGTGTGGCGCCATTATGAACCAGCACCGCTGCGGTATGCTTCCCGCATGATGCGAGGGTGGGCCGCGCTGCTGCCCCGGGCTCGCCGGGTCCTTCCTGTCGCGCTCGCCCTCGTGATCACGGCATACGGCACGCTGCTGCGTCTGGACGCACTGGTCGAGAAGTACGGGGCGGTCGATCATCCTGG
>JANOJK010000218.1:0-7596 GCA_031408165.1 Acidobacteriota bacterium
CCGGCCCTGATGCGAAGGACGGCCGGCGCTGGACGTTCGACGCCATTCAGCAGATCCGCATCGCGCCGATGCGGATTGACATCGCGACCTACGAGGACCGCGGGCGCCTCAGCACAGGGGGCGGGCGCGTCTACCGGTATACGGTGACCGGGACGGCGATCGACGCGGCCCTCGTGGATTTTCTCCTTGCACGGGTTCATGTGCCCGTCGTCTCGGCCGTGCTGCCCTCCGCGGCGAAGGACGCCGAGATCAGCATGCCCGCCCACCACGAGCGGCGCCGCGGCGGCGCGGACGGCACGCTCGTCGCGACACCGGCGGGCGTCGCCTTCGTCACCAGCCGCGCGGGCGAGGCCCGGTTCTGGCGCTATGCGGACCTCTTTGCTGTGCTGACGATCGACCGCTACCGTCTGCAGCTCAGCGCCTACGAAGGCGGCCCCGGCGAGACGCGTCCCTACGTGTTCTCGCTCAAAGCGCCGCTCGACACCCGCGCTTACGACCTGCTTTGGCAACGCATCAACCGCCTGAACGCGCCGAAGGTCACGACGCCGACCGACAGCGCCCGGCAGCCCCGCACAGCGACGGCGCCACCGCCGGCCGCGTCACGATAGGAGCCCAGTATGAGCACGCACAAACATCACGATCACAATCGCCGTCAGCAATTCGTCACGCCGCCGCCCGCGCGGCGCCGCGCCGTGCCCTGGAATATGGTCCTTGCCATAGGAGGACTCGTGCTGCTCGGCACGATCGCGGCCACCGTCGTCGGACGCGGGCGCGGTTCCGGGAGCGCCTTCACCGCCGCGAGCGCCGCAGGCGCGGACATCACGCTGCCGGCGGCCGCCTTCGCGGACGGGAAGGCGCACTTCTACAAGCAAGTGACGGCCGCCGGGCAGGAGGTGCGCTTCTTTGTCATGAAGAGCGCCGACGGTGTCGTCCGCGCGGCCTTCGACGCCTGCGACGTCTGCTACCGCGAGCGCAAGGGCTACCGCCAGGAGGGGGACGACATGGTCTGCAACAACTGCGGCCGGCACTTCCCATCCGGCTCGATCAACGATGTCGAGGGGGGATGCAATCCGGCGCCGCTGCAGCGGACGCTTAACCGGGATCAGCTCACCATCACGGCGGCCGCCATAGCCGCCGGCGCCTCGTACTTCTGAGGGTTCGCGACCAACACAGGGAGAACGGTCATGCAGATTCGAGATATCGCCTGGTCCAGCCTGAAACGGCGCAAGGCACGGTTCGCGTTCGTACTCGCGGCGCTGGCCATTGGCGTCGGCACGACCGTCGCCATGAGCGCCCTGACTCGCTCCATGCAGGCGGAAGTGAGCGACGAACTGGACCGCTTCGGCGCCAACATCATCATTACGCCGAAGACGGGCAGCCTCGACCTCGGCTATGGCGGTCTGCCGATCGGAGGCGTCACGGTTGATGCGCAGGAACTCCGGATGGCGGACATCCCTGCGATTCGCACGATTGCGAACAAGCGGAACATCAGCGCGGTGGCGCCGAAACTGATCGGGACGCTCGATCTGAACGGTCAGCGCATCATCCTCATTGGCGCCGACCTGGCGCAGGAACGGCGGGTCAAGAGCTGGTGGAAGGTCGCCGGCCGTTTTGCGGCACTACCGACGGAGGCGATGGTCGGCGCTGAAGCCGCGCCGATCCTCCACACCGCCATTGGCGACACCATCACGCTGGGCGGGCGGACCGTGACCGTGACCGGCCTGATCGCCGCGACTGGCTCGCTGGACGATCGCGCCGTGTTCGCCGATCTGGCGATCGCGCAGGACGCCCTCAAGCGGCCCGGCGGCGTGAGTCTCATCGAGGTCAGCGCGCTGTGCAGCGGTTGCCCCATCGAAGATATCGTCGCGCAGATTGGGGCTGCCCTGCCACACGCACGCGTCGCGCCGATCCGGCAAGCGGTGGCGGCACGCGAGCGCGCGATGCTGCAATTTACCCGTTTCGGGTATGCGGTCTCCGTCGTTGTGCTCCTCGTGGGCATCATGGTCGTGATGTCCGCGATGATGTCCTCGGTGACCGAGCGCACGGCGGAGATCGGAATCCTGCGCGCCGTGGGATTCCGCCAATGGCAGGTCGCGCGGATGCTGCTCATCGAAACGGTTGCGATCAGCGTGGCGGGCGGGATCTCGGGATGGCTCCTGGGCAGCGTTGCGGCGAGGTTCGCCGGCCCGGCGATCGCGCAACTCGCGAACCCCGTCGCGCTGCCCTGGGCCCTGGCGGGACCGGCGGTGCTGCTGGCGGTGCTCGTCGGCACGATCGGCGGGATCTACCCCGCACTGCGCGCGGCCCGGATGGACCCGGCGCACGCTCTTCGCTACCTGTGAGGACGATATGGCACTCGTAGAACTCTCCGGAGTCTCTCGCATTTACAGCGGCGCTGCCGCCCCGATCACCGCGTTGCATCCGCTCGATCTCTCTCTCCACGAACGTGAGTTCGTGGCGCTGATGGGACCGAGCGGTTCCGGCAAGAGCTCGCTCCTGACGATTCTCGGCGCGATGGCCGCGCCGACGTCGGGGCGCATCACCGTGGACGGCATCGACGTCTATTCCCTCAGCCGCGAGCGGCTGGCCGACTTCCGCCGTGAGTACCTCGGCTTTGTGTTTCAGCAGCTGTTCCTGCTGCCCTACCTGACCGCGCTCGAGAACGTGATGCTCCCGCTGGCCGCCACGCGGACGACGAACCGGACGCAGCGCGAAATGGCGCGTGGAGCCCTGGATCGTGTGGCCCTTGGGGACAAGATGGCACGACTCCCACGGGATCTGTCCGGTGGCGAGCAGCAGCGCGTCGCGATCGCCCGCGCCATCGTCAATCGTCCCCCGCTGCTGCTGGCTGACGAGCCGACGGGCTGCCTCGATTCGGCCACCGGCCGCGGCATCATCGAGGCGTTTCTCGAGCTGCGAGAGCAGGGTCAAACCGTGTTCATGGTGACGCACGACGCCACCGTGGCCAGCGCCGCCGACCGGATCATCCATCTTCGCGACGGCCGGCTGTTGACGGCCGTCGAACCCTCAGCAAAGGAGGCGCGTCATGAAGCCCTCGTGCACTCTGCGTAGGTCGTCCGGCCCACTGCTCGGCGGCTGGGATGAAATCGCGGACGATGTGGCGGCGATAGCGGCGGTGATGCGCGTCTCGGATGGCTCGTGCCATTGCGTCCACGACCGGCGCGCGTTCTGCTCGTGCTGCGCGGCTTCGTCGGCGCACATCCATGAGGTGTGCGAGGGCTGCAACCGGCTGCTCCAGCGGCTGGAGGCCGCGTGCGCCGCACTGGAGGACCACTCACTCCGATTTGCCCCCGCGTTGATGGAACACTCGCACGCGGACGAGCTGACCCGCACGCGCTTCGTCAGCGTGTGTACGCTCGCCGGCCGGCTTCGCCACCTGCTGTTCGCCGTTGAAGTGAGGACGGCGACCGCTGGCGGCGACCAGTGCCGCACCGCGGACCTCGTGCAACTGGCGCCTGTTGCCACGGAGCTGACTGCTCTGGCGCGGGAACTCGCCGACACCGTGACACGGAAGCCTCTGCCAACGGCGTCTGCCTGAGGATCATCACCGTGGCGAGGACTTACGCTATGCGGGCGGGCGGCGACCGCGCAGGAACGCGACCAGGAAGAGTGCAATGGCCACGACCAGCAGCAGATGGACCAGGGTGCCGTGGATGTAGACCCCGTTGAGCCCGAGGATCCACGCAATCACCAGAATTCCGGCCAGGGTGTACATCACCACGATTCGCTCCGCTTCAGTCGCGAGGTTGCCGAGTGGTGGGAGGAACCAGTGGCTGTTCCCCCTCGACGGGCGAGCTCACCGGCGGTTCATGGTCATCTGGCCGCTCGAGAACGTCCCGGAGCACGAGTTCGAGCCGCTATACGTGCCGGTCATCGTCATCGTCGCGCGATTGACGCGCGCAGCGCCCGTGGCTCTCGAGGAACATCCAGACGACATCATGCTGCTGGTCGGCATGTCCATCGTGAAGGTCATGTCGTCGCCGGACATGGTGCCCATGAAGGTCCCCGGTATTCGACCCTGCATGCCGGTGCCCGAGAAGTTCATCGAACCCGTCACCGTGGACCCGTTCTGAGTGAGCTGCCACGTCATCGCGCCCATGTCGGTCTGCCCCATCATGCTGCCCGCGGCGATCGCACTGCTCGAATCCGACCCACTGCCGGCCCATGTCCCCGTCATGGACGCAGGTACCGTGGAACCCGACGGCGCCGTCGAAGAGCTGGCGCCACACGCCGCTGCGAACAACGTCATCAGAACGACTGCGAATGTCTTTTGCATCTTGCCCACCTGCTGTTGCGGAACCCGCGCGGGAGCCACGACTGTCGAAATCACGACCGCCGCACGGACGAGTCACCTCGTCACGCTATACACAGCACCGGCCGTGCCAGCTAAACCAAAGTGATAACGCCAGCGATTCCATCGGACCCGGCGTCAGCCGGCGGAATACCGGAGAATATGCCCGCCGGCCTGCTGGAAATTCGGCCGCGCCGCGTCGTCTGTATAGAAGACTCGGTTACCAGGAAAAGGTGACAACTCGACCGGGCCGATCGGGCCCCGGCCGTCTGGGCGCTTCAGCACAAGCAGCGGAGGGCGCCTTGCATACTGTGAAGATGGAAGCGAGCATCGGCCAACCTGTCACGAACGAAAGCAGCAGAGCATGAACAACACAACAGTCGTAAAAGATCCTGTGTGCGGCATGGACGTCGACGCGGCCACCGCCGCTGGACGAACCGAGTACAAAGGGCAGACGTACTACTTCTGCGCCTCCACCTGCAAAGAGAAATTCGCGCTGACGCCCGAGCAATACGTGGGTACGTCTGCGGGACGGCCGACGAGCGGCCACGGCTGCTGCAGTTAAACGCCGCCCACCGTGGCGGAAGAAAAGCCGCGCTGATCGTGGTCGGCTCACATGGTCGGCATGGTCCAACGGTCCTGCTGGACTCGCTCCCACAGGCGGTGGCGCTACGTGCCGGATGTCGGTCGAGATCGTGTGGACGCGTGGACGATCAGCTCCGCGGCTGACCGCCCGGCTCAAAGCCGGGACCCGGACAATGTTGACGGCCGGAACACGGACCCTACAGCAAGCTCGCCAGAACGTTCGAGGCACGCTCGAGTAAGCGCTGGACGCGCGAGCGCCGCCGGAACGCGTCGAGCCGGATTTCATCCGCGAAGTCCAGGTCCTCCAGGAAGCGCGACTCCAGGATGGCGCCGAGGCTGCGGTCGAGCGCCACCAGCGCGACTTCGTCGTTGTAGGCCAGTGAGCGGTTGTCGAGGTTCATCGTCCCGACGGACGACCATGCCCCGTCGACGACGAACACCTTGGCGTGGATCGTCGTCGGCCGGTACTCGTAGATGCGCACGCCGGCGGCGAGCAGGGTCTCGTAACGGGTGCGGCCGGCGAGCCAGGTTATCTTGACGTCCGACTGCGCGCTGTTCGTGAGGATCCGGACGTCCACGCCGCGGCGCGCCGCAGCGACGAGGAGTTGCACGAAGTTCGCATCGGGGACGAGGTAGGCGTTGGCGATGTAGAGCCGGCTCCGCGCGCTCGCAATCGACAGCGCGAAGAGGCGTTCGGCGGTGGTGCTCCCCGTGAGTGGCGGGCTATAGACCACCGCGGCCTCGATCCCGGCTGCCGCACCGGCCGCCGTCGCTGCTGGCGCGCCGTCGAACGGGAGAAAACGCTCGCCGGTGAGCAGCTGCCCGGTCGCCTCGGCCCACTGGGCGATGAACGCCGTCTGGAGCTGCGCCACCGCGGGCCCGGTGAAGCGTGCGTTCGTCTCCCGCCACTCGCCCGGCCGCCGGCCGGCACCGAGCCACTTATCGTCGAAGCCGAAACCTCCCGTGTAGCCGATCGCACCGTCGATGATGATTCCGCGGACGTGTGAGCGGTGGCTCGCGCGGTCGAGCGCATACCAGCGGAGTGGTCTGAACTCGGCGACGCGGACGCCCGCCGACCGCAGCGCCTCGAGGTTCCGCGTGGGCAGGTCTTTCGCGCCGAAGGCGTCGTACATGAAATGGACGGCGACGCCCGCGCGCGCGCGCTCGGCGAGAATTCGCGTCGCGGTGTCGACGACGGCGCCTGGGCCCGCGTAGTACATCTGCACTGTAATCGAGCGCCGTGCCGCCCGGAGGTCGCGCCAGAGGCTTGGGAAGGTGGCCTCGCCGTTAGCCAGCACCTGCACGGTGTTGCCCGCCGTCAGCGGAGCCCCGGTGAGCAGGGCGAACACCGGCCCGAAGGTCAGTGAGGTGACGCCCGGCGGCTCGACCCCCGGTTCGTGCGTGATGACGGTTCGCACCAGCGGGCTTCGGAAAAGGTGAGGGAGCCCGACGATGGCGAGGAGCGCGAGTGGGATGCCGACGAGCAGAACGATTCTTGGCGGCCAGCCAAGCCTTCGCCGCGGTCGGCGGGCCTCAGCGGGACACGCCCTCTCGGGCTGCACGGGAGCGTCACGCCGCTGCGTCACGCGCATGGCCGGGCCTGAGTGATCTGCTGGAACGACCGCAAGTTGGTGGCCGGACGTGGAGCGCCCTCACCGCCGCGTCATCATCGCCTGGCCACTCGCGTACGCCCCCGAGCACGAATTCGAGCCGCTGTAGGTGCCAGTCATCGTCATCGTCGTGCGATTGACGTGCGCCGTGCCCGTGGCACTCGACGAACAGCCGGACGACATCATGCTGCCGGTCGGCAGGTGCATCGTGAAGGTCATGTCGTCGCCGGACATGATGCCCGAGAAGGCGCCAGACCCTCGGCCGTGCATGCCGGAGCCAGAGAAGCTCATCGGGCCCGTCACCATGGACCCGTTCTGCGTGAGCTGCCACGTCATCGTGCCCATGTCGATCTGCCCCATCATGCTGCCCGCGCCGAGCGAGCTGCTCGAATCCAACCCGACGCCCGACCAAGTCCCCGCCATGGACGCCGACGGCGTCAAACCGGACGGCGCCGTCGAAGAGTTGCCGCCACAGGCCGCCGCGAACGACGCGAAGAGAACCGCTGCGAATGCTTTTTTCATCGTGCCACTCTGTGTTTGTCGAATCCACCGTGCGATGTCCGATTCCGCGGACGCCTCACCCACTCCGTTATGGAGCACCGGCCATGCCAGCTGCGCGCAATCGAGTACGCCAGCGATTCGGTCTGGACCGAGTCATCCGTGCAGGGATACCCGCTAAAGAATCCCCGCCGGCCTGCTGAAAAGTCCGCGGCGTCGGCGTCTCGGCAGATTCTCCGTCCTCGACGGGTCGGAATCGCCAGGCACGACCGGTCGCGAGGTGACCACGGCTCGCACGAGCGCCAGATCGTCTTCGGGATCGCGCCCGAGGATCTCGGCGTCGACGACTGGCGTATCACCCCGCCTTCCTCGCCAAGATCGACACCGCCGTTACGCCCGCATCACTTGCGCGTCCAGCCCCGGATTGAGCCTCCGACGTGTAGCGGCGGACGAGGGGGAGGTCGATCACGATCCGAACGACGTCCGCCGTCTGCTCAGCGCCGATGGTGCCGGATTGGTTGTCGATCAGGCGCTTCGCCATCGACAGCGCCAACCCCCCGTTCGAGCCATCGCCGGCGAACGGTTCGAACA
>JANOJK010000238.1:0-3569 GCA_031408165.1 Acidobacteriota bacterium
TAACTGGAAGCTGGAAGCTGGTCAACTGATATGCAGAATCCGCTGTTGCAGCAGATCGACGCCATCGCCAAGGAAAAAGGGGTGGAGCCGGAGGTCATCATCGGCGCCGTGCAGGACGCGATCGAGGCGGCGGCGCGCAAGCGCTACAAGAACGAGACGCTGCGGGCGAAGTTCAACACGGAGACCGGACAGATCGAGCTCTGCGCGGTGAAGCGGATCGTGGAGGAAGTGACCGACCCCCCCAACCAGATCTCGCTCGCCGAAGCGCAGCAGCTCTACGGCGAGGAAGCGGAAGTCGACATGGAGATCGAGTTCCCGCGCCCGACCGAGGATCTCGGGCGCATCGCCGCGCAGACCGCCAAACAGGTGATCTTCCAGAAGGTCCGCGAAGCGGAGCGGGACAACGTCTACGCGGAATACAGCAACCGCGTCGGCGAGGTGGTGAGCGGCGTCGTGAAGCGGTTCGAGAACGGCGACATCATCATGGAGCTGGGGCGCATCGAGGCGCAGCTGCCGCGCAAGGAGCAGTCCCGCGCGGAGAACTACGCCGTCGGCGACCGCGTGCGCGCCGTCATCCGCGGCGTGAACCGCGCCGCGAAGGGGCCGCAGATCGTCATGTCGCGCACCGACCCGGCGTTGCTCATCAAGCTGTTCGAGCAGGAAGTGCCGGAAATCTATGACGGCACCGTCGTCATCCGCGGCGCCGTCCGCGAGGCGGGGGATCGCGCGAAAGTCGCGGTGTACTCGCGCGAGCGCGACGTCGACCCCGTCGGCGCCTGCGTCGGCATGAAGGGCACGCGGGTGCAGTCGATCATCCGTGAGCTGCGCGGCGAGAAAATCGACATTGTCGAATGGTCGGAGGACGCGATCCTCTTCGTCACCAACGCGATCAGCCCCGCGAAGGTCCAGCGCGTGTCGATCGTGGACGACGCGGAGAAGGTGATGGAAGTGGTCGTCGAGGACAAGCAGCTGTCGCTCGCGATCGGCAAGAAGGGGCAGAACGTCCGGCTGGCGGCGAAGCTGACCGGCTGGAAGATCGACATCAAGAGCGAGGAAGAAAAGCGCCGCGAGGTCGAGGCGCAGTTCGGTGCGCTCGAGATCGGCGGCGAAGCGGGCGAGGCGGCGGAGGCCGGCGTCGAAGGCGCGACTGACGTGCCTGCGGTGGAAGCGGCAGCGGAGGCGGACGGCGCGTCCGGCGCGGAGCCGGGGGCGGCGCTTGAGCCGTCAGCCGACGCGGCGGCCGGGCCCGTGGCGGCGGGGTCAGACGACGAAGCGGCGAAAACCGAGTAAGAGGTCTTTTTGGCAACAGTTCGGATTTACAAAGTCGCGGAGCTGCTCAACCTCACCAGCCAGGATGTCATGGCCCTCCTGAAGAAGGACCATGGCATCGAGGTGAAGAGCGCCTCCAGCACGATCGAAGAGGTCGTCGCGCGAGAGTTCGTCACCAAGCAGGCGCGCCAGCGGAACATCAAGGTCCCGTCGAACGCGTCGTTTGCGGACACGCCGAGCCCCGCGCGGGGCGGGCTCAGGAAGCCGGGTGGCCGCGCGCCCGAACCGGCGAAGCCGGTGACGCCGGTCGCCGCCCCGCGCCTGGTCAAGACGGCGAAGCCGGCGGCCCCCGTGGAGGTCCCGGCCGCGCCGGGGCCGGAGCCGGTCGTCGCGGAAGCCGAGGAACCGGTCGAGTTCGAGGCGCCGCCCGCCCCTCAACCGCACGTCGCGGCTGCGCCGCCCGTCGCGGAGGCGGCTGCCGTTGAAATCGCTGCGTCCCCCGCGCCGCCGGTTGCCGCCGAACCGACGCCTCCGGCGGCGAAGCCGGCCGTCCCCGCGCTGGAGCACGCGGTGCACGCCGTGCCCGCCGCCGCTCCGCCCCCGCCCGTTGCGGCGGCACCGCAGCCGACCGCGCCGGCACGCCCCCCCGCGCACGCCCCCGGCCGCATCGTGCCGCCGACGCTCCGCTTACGCGTGGAAGATCCGAAGACCGGCCAGGCGCCGCCCGCGCCGCCGCGCAGGCCGCTGCTCGTGCGTCCCCCTGCGTCGACCATTCCGCCGCCCGCCGCGACGGGAAACCTGAGCAAGCCCGCACCCGCGCCGCCTCGGCCCGGTGGACCGGCCGCGCCGCGTCCCGGGGGTCCGCCCCGCGCCGGCGCGTATCCGCGTCCCCAGTCGCCGATGGGCGGCCCGCGGCCGCTCCCGTCACAGCCGGTCCGCCCGTCGCAGCCGATGCGGCCCAACGTTCCGGGCTATCGTCCGCCACCGCCGCGTCCGTCGGGCCCGCGCTCGTCGGGCCCGCGCCGCGATCCCCGGCCGCAGGCTCCTCAGATGCAGAGCATGCCGCCGCCGCCCGTCACTCGCACCGTCACGCTGGCCGAGGGTATGACTGTTTCCGATCTCGCCGCGAAGCTGGACGTGAAGGCCAAGGACGTCCTCAAGAAGTTGATGGACAAGCGGATGATGATGACCATCAACAGCACGCTCGACACCGAAACCGCCTCGATGATCGCGCGCGAGTTCGGCGCCGACGTCAAGATGCAGACCTTCGAAGAGGAGCTCCTGCAGGTCGAGAGCGACGAGTCGAACCCCGAGGACGTCGTCACTCGCGGGCCCGTCGTGACCGTCATGGGCCACGTCGACCACGGCAAGACCACGCTGCTCGACGCCATCCGCGAGACCCGCGTCGCCGAGCGCGAAGCCGGCGGCATCACCCAGCACATCGGGGCGTACGCGGTGCAGGTCAACGACCGCAACGTCGTGTTCCTCGACACGCCGGGTCACGAAGCGTTCACCATGATGCGCGCCCGCGGCGCGCGCGTGACCGACGTTGTCGTCCTGGTCGTCGCGGCTGACGACGGCGTCATGCCGCAGACGCGGGAAGCGATCGATCACGCGCGGGCGGCCAACGTGCCGATCCTCGTGGCCATCAACAAGATCGACAAGGCGAACGCGAACCCCGACCGCGTGAAGAAAGAGCTGTCGGACCTCGGGCTGGTGCCGGAAGACTGGGGCGGCCAGACCGTCACCGTCGCGCTGTCGGCCAAGAAGCGCGAGAACATCCCGGCGCTGCTGGAGATGGTGCTTCTCGTCACGGAGCTGAGCGAGCTCACCGCCAACCCCAAGCGGAACGCGTCGGGCACGGTCCTCGAGGCGAAACTCGACAAGGGGCGCGGCCCCGTGGCGACCATCCTCGTGCAGGACGGCACCCTGCGGGTCGGCGACACGCTCATCGCCGGCACGATCGTCGGCAAGGTGCGCGCGCTCATCGATGACCGGGGCAAGCCCATCAAGAGCGCCGGACCGTCCACGCCGGTGGAAGTCCTCGGCCTCGGCGGCCTGCCTTCGCCCGGCGATGCCTTCCAGGCGCTGGCCGATGCGGCGAAGGCCCGCCAGATCGCGCACTACCGCGTGACCCAGGCGAAGGACAAGGCGCACGCCGGCAAGGGGGCGCGCCTCACGCTCGAATCGCTGCAGGCCCAGATTTCCGAAGGCGGGATGAAGGAGCTGCCGATCATCATCAAGTCCGACGTGCAGGGCTCGGCCGAGGTGCTGGCCGACACGCTGACCAAGCTGAGCGA
>JANOJK010000239.1:0-1554 GCA_031408165.1 Acidobacteriota bacterium
GATGCGTCACGAACTCTACGAGGACTGAAGGGTGAGGGTAGCACTCGACACGAACGTGCTCGCCTATGCTGAGGGCACGAACGGCGCGGAGATGAAGGAGGCTGCCCTGCGCCTGATTCAGAGGCTACCGGTCGCGTCCATGGTTCTGCCGGTCCAAGCGCTGGGCGAACTGTTCAACGTGTTGGTCCCTGTCTGCTAGACCTCCCGCTCGCCGGTTCGGATGCGGTACGACGCGTCCACCGGCAGCACGAACACGCGGCCGTCGCCGATTTCCCCCGTCCGGGCCGCCTCGACGATGATGCGGATCGCCTCCTCCGCAATCGTATCCGGCACCACGACCTCCACCTGCATCTTCGGCAGCAGGCTGACGTTGTATTCCTTCCCGCGATAGACCGCCGTGTGCCCTTTCTGCTTGCCGTGCCCGCGGACCTCGGTGACGGTCATGCCGGAGATGTTGAGCCTCGCGAGCGCGTCCTTGACGTCATCGACCTTGTTCGGCCGGATTATGGCCTTCAGCAGCTTCATTCGTCGTCCTCCAGCAGGTGTTGCAGGTGCTCGGTCAGCGCGCGCTGGTCCACGGCCGTCAGCTTCGCGCCGCCTTTCGTGATGTGAAACACGTCGATGGCCTTGTCGCCCTCGGTGGCAATCAGCACGAGATCGATGGCGCAGCCGTCTCTCGCGATGGCGTGGCTGATGCGGTAGAGGAGGCCGAACTCGTCCGGCGCGATGATTTCGAGCACCGTATACCGCCGCGACGCCTCGCCGTCGGCGTGGACGATCGGCGCGGCATGCCCGGCGCGGCGGCGCCGGAGCCCCGCCCGCCGCCCCCGCAGCCGATCGGCGGCGGTCGATCGCCCAGCCACGACGTCCTCGATGGCATGCAGCACGGCGTCGGACGCGCCGGGATTGAGCGCGAGAAACCGCTCGCTGTCGGTGAACCGGACGACGTCCAGCACCAGTCCGTTGGGGTTGGTCATCGCATGGCCGCGGAGAATGTCCATCCCGAACGACGACAGCACGCCGCAGATGTTGGCAAACAGCATCGGCTTGTCGAGCGTGACCACGGTGAGCTGCCACACGGCATCGGCCGGCTCGAGGTGGAGGTGAACCTCGTCGGGATGGATGTCGCGCGCGAGACGGACGTGCTGATACACGGCGCGCCGATCGAAGAGCTGCAGGTAGCGCCGCGGCAGCCCTTCGAGAAACCCGGCCACCTCGCCGGCGGCGAGATCGCCCGGGCGGCGCGCCACGCACTCGGCGGCGGCCGCCTGGGTGCGCTCGATCAGGTCGTCGCCGTACTGCAGCGTCAGGCAGTTGTAGGTGTCGACGTAGAGGCGCCAGAGCAGCTCCTCTTTCCAGCGGGTCAGCGTCTCCGGGCTGACCGCCTCGACGTCGGCGAGCGTCAGCAGGGACAGCAGCTTCAGCCGATCCTCGGTGCCGACCAGGGCGGCGAACTCGCGCACGATCTCCGGATCTTCCGTGTCCCGCCGGAATGCCACCTGCGACATCCGCAGGTGATGGCGGATGAGGAACAGGACGGTGTCGCGCGCGGGG
>JANOJK010000279.1:0-3555 GCA_031408165.1 Acidobacteriota bacterium
GATCGCCGCGTACGGGTCCACGCACTACCGGATCGCCAAGAGCGTGAGGGCCGGCCGCACCTCCACCGGCGTGACCCGCATCGAGGGGATTGAGCGGGAAACGGAGATCGCGCGCATGATGGGGGGGGCGGACGTATCGGCCGCGGTCCTTGCCGGGGCCCGCGAAATGATCGAGGCGAAAGCGAACGCAAAGCGAAAGGCGAAAGCGAAACCGTGACCTCGGGCCTCGAACATCGAGATTCGACACCCTGTTGAGTATGGCCAAGTACCTCGTAGAAACCTTCGGCTGCCAGATGAATCAGCACGACTCCGAGCGGATGGCGGGGCTGCTGGAGCAGGCCGGGTACGACCGCACGGCCGACGACCGCGAGGCGGACGTCATCGTGATCAACACGTGCAGCGTTCGCGAGAGGGCCGAAGAGAAGCTCTACACCCGCCTCGGCGAGATCCGGATGATGGGGGACGAAACCGGCTCGCGCCCCGTTGTCGCCGTCGCCGGCTGCGTCGCGCAGCAGGAGGGCGGGAAGCTGCTTGGCAGGACCAACGGACACGTGATCGACGTCCTGATCGGGACGCAGAGCCTCAAACGGCTGCCGATGCTGGTGGACGAGGCGCGAGGCGTCCGGCGCGAGGTGCGGGAAGAGTCCGGCGCCGCATCCCGCTTCTCGCACCTCGCCACGCCTCGCATCGACCTCAACCCCTATGACGACGTGTCCTTCCCGCTGGGGATTGCGAAGCGCGACGAGCCGCACAAGGCCTACGTCACGATCATCGAGGGCTGCAACGAGTTCTGCGCCTTCTGCGTCGTCCCCTACACCCGCGGGAAGGAGCGGATGCGGCTGGCGGGGGACATCGTCGACGAGGTGCGGCAGGCCGCCGCGACAGGCGCGCGCGAGGTGCAGCTCCTCGGGCAGATCGTGAACCACTACCAGGCGCCGGACGACGCGCGGTGCGACTTCGCGGAGCTCCTGGCGCGTGTCAGCGCGGTGCCGGGCATCGAGCGGGTCCGGTTCGCGAGTCCACATCCGCGCCACGTCACGACACGCATGATGGAGGCGATGCGGGATCTCCCGAAGGTCTGCCGGCACCTGCACCTGCCGGTCCAGAGCGGCTCGACGCGGGTGCTGCAGGCCATGCGGCGGCGCCACACGCGCGAGGAATACCTCGAACTTATCGCCGCGCTACGCCAGACCATGCCGGACATCGCGATTTCGACCGATATGATCGTCGGCTTCCCCGGAGAGACGGAAGGGGATTTCGAGGACACGCTCACGCTGACGCGGGCGGCCCGATACCACAGCATGTATTCGTTCAAATACTCGCCGCGCCCGAATACTCTCGCGCTCAAGCGCATGCCGGACGACGTCCCGGAGGCGGAGAAGACGCGTCGAATCGTGGCGCTGCAGGCGCTTCAGCGGACCATCCAGGGAGAGATCTTCGAGGCGTCCATCGGCCGGCTCGAGCCGGTGCTGATCGACGCGACGAGCCGTCGGCGGGAGTGGGAGCTTTCCGGCCGGACGTCAGGCAATACCGTGGTGAACCTGCCCGGCGACCCGTCGTGGGTCGGGCAGGTCGTGCCGGTCCGGATCACCGGCGCCAACCCGAACAGCCTTCGCGGGGAGAGGGTGACTTCCGCCTGAAAGCGGACGCCTCGAGTCAGTTTCTGTAGCTTCCGCCTTCGGGCGGAAGGAAGACGTATGCAAATTGAAATGACGATCAAGGGGCTGATGGTGGATCCGATCACCAACATGCCCATCATCATCCTGCGGGACAAGGACGGACAGCGCGTGCTGCCCATCTGGGTCGGTGTGTTCGAAGCCAACGCCATCGCGCTGCAGATCGAGAACGTCGCGACGCCGCGGCCGATGACGCACGATCTGCTGAAGAACGTCATCGCGGATCTGCACGGCCGGATCAAGAAGATCGTCGTGTCGGACCTGAAGGAGAACACCTTCTACGCGCTCATCTACCTCGAGGTCGGCGGCGAGCTGATGGCGGTGGACGCGCGGCCGAGCGACGCGATCGCGCTGGCGCTGCGCGCCCGTGCGCCGATCTTCGTCGAGGAGACGGTCATCGAGCACGCCAAGACCGTTGACTTGACGCCGGAAAAAGGGGACACGGAGCGGCTGCAGAAGTGGCTCGAGAGTCTCGATCCGGACGACATGGGCAAATACAAGATGTGAGCAAAGGTTTCCCGGCTGACGTTGGTCTGCCGGCGCCCCGGTGCTAAGATGGCGCGACCGCCCTCTAATGATCGTCGCCATCGCCAATCAAAAAGGCGGAGTGGGTAAGACCACGACCGCGATCAACCTCGCCGCCGCCCTGTCGCTCCGCGGCAAGCCGACGCTCCTCGTCGATCTCGATCCCCAGGCGAACAGTACGATGTCGTTCCTGGACGTGACGCAGGTCACGCGCAGCGTCTACGACGCGATTGCCGAGAAGGACGTCAGTTTCGAGGATGTGATCCTGCCGTCGACGAACCAGCCGAACCTGTGGGTGGCGCCGTCGCGGATTGCCCTGGCCAAGCTCGAATCGAAGCTGGTGGGGGAGATCGACGCGCATTTCCGGCTCAAGGATCGTCTGGCGTCGATGGCCGAGCGGTTCCCGAACATCGTGATCGACTGCCCGCCGACGCTCGGGCTGCTGACGGTGAACGCGCTGGTGGCCTCGACGCACCTGCTCATCCCCATCCAGTCGTCGTACTTCGCCCTCGAGGGGACCGACGACCTGCTGGAAACGATCGAGAAGGTGCGCGCGCGCGCGAACCCGACGCTGCGGATTCTCGGGGTCGTGATCACCATGCACGACAAGCGGACGGCGCTGGCGCGGGACATCCGGGCGCAGATCGACAAGGTCTTCGGTACCAAGGTGTTCAAGACGGTGATCACCAAGAGCGTGCGGCTCGAGGAGAGCCCTGCCTACAAGGAATCGATTTTCACGTTCGCGCCGGATTCGAGCGGCGCGGCCGAGTACTACCGGCTCTGCGAGGAGGTCATGGATCGTGCCTAAGCCAAGAGGACTGCCCTCGTCCGTGCGGATGCGGCACGACGAGCACTACGTCGAGGCGCTGACCAGTTCCGCGGGGACGCCGATCGGCCGGCTGGTAAAGATCGACGAGCTCGATCCAAACCGGAACCAGCCGCGGCAGGTCATGGGGGACCTGTCGGAGATGATGGCGTCAATTGCCGAGAAGGGGATTATCGAGCCGATCATCGTCCGGCAGCGCGGCGGCCGGTTCCAGATCGTGGCGGGGGAGCGCCGGTACCAGGCCGCGGTCCAGGTCGGTTTGCGCGAGGTGCCGATCGTCATCCGTGAGGTGGATGATGACGAGATCATCGAGATCGCGCTGATCGAGAACATTCAGCGGAAGGACCTGACGGCGTTCGAAGAGTCCGACGCGCTGCACTCGCTGGCCACGCGGTGCGGCTACACGCACGAGGACATGGCGAAGCGGCTGGGGAAGTCGCGGACATCGATCACCGAGTCCCTGTCGCTGAACAGCATGCCCGACGAGGTCAAAGACCTGTGTCGGCTGGCCGACATTCACTCCAAGTC
>JANOJK010000304.1:0-2225 GCA_031408165.1 Acidobacteriota bacterium
GGATCGGCGATGACCGGATTCGCGATCTGTATCAGCGCTGCCGCGCGGTCCTGCTGCCCGGGGGTCGAGGACTTCGGAATGGTCCCGGTGGACGCGCAGGCCTGCGGCCGGCCGGTCGTGGCGCTGGCGCACGGAGGAGCGGTCGAAAGCGTCGTGGACGGCAGCACCGGTGTGCTCGTACGGGACCCCTCGGTCGCGGCCTTCGCCGCCGCCCTGCGCGAGGTGTCTGCGTGGACGTTCGACGCCGCCGTCATCCGCCGCCACGCCGAGTCCTTCGGCAAGGCCCGCTTCCAGGAACAGTTTCGAGCCGTGGTCGATGCCGCTCCGGCCAGCGAGCGCAGGGGGTCGTTTGACGATCCTCATGAGACCAGCGCAGGGCGACCGCTTGACCCGGTCGGCCAGAGAGATGCCGCACGGTACCGGCAACGCCGGTTCAACCCTGCCGCCCGCGAGCCTCAGCCATGATGAGGCGATACAACCGTCTGCTTGTCGCCTTCTTCGTCG
Source organism: Acidobacteriota bacterium (assembly GCA_031408165.1). Taxonomy (GTDB): domain Bacteria; phylum Acidobacteriota; class Vicinamibacteria; order Vicinamibacterales; family 2-12-FULL-66-21; genus JAICSD01. The sequence goes on from JANOJK010000304.1 coordinate 505, forward strand.
TCGGCGACACGCTGCTCGGCCTCACCGCCTTTCTCGTCGCTTACCTCCTCCGTTTCGAGATCCTGGACAGCCTCCTGCCGGTCCACAAGGGCGTGCCCCCCTTCGGGCAGTACCTCCGGATTGCGCCGTTCATCGGCCTGCTCGTGCCGATCGCCTTCCAGGTCCAGGGCCTCTATCGGCTGCGCCGCGGGCGCTCCCGCGTGGACGACTTCTTCGGCGTGTTCGTCGGCACCATCCTCGCCGTGGTCCTCGGCCTCGGCGGCACGCTCTACTACCAGACGTACTACACGGCCGAACCGGCGAAGGACGTCGGCCTCTATGAAGTCTCGCAGTGGGTCTGGCTGCTCTTCCTCGTCCTGAACGTCGCGTTCTCTTACGCGTCGCGCGAGCTCGTGCGCGAGGCGCTCGAGCGCCGCTGGCGGGCGGGCATCGGCCTCAAGCGGGTGCTGATTGCCGGCGCCGGCGACCTGGGCCGGGTCGTCGCCGACAAGGTCCTCGAACACCGCGAGCTGGGCTTCAAGATCGTCGGCTTTCTCGACGACCGGATGGGGGACCACATCGGCTACCGCGGGATCCCGCTGCTCGGGACGCTGACCGACGCGCACGACGTGATCCGCCGCGAGCACGTGGATCACCTGTATGTCGCGCTGCCGCTGGACGAACACGTCAAGATGCTCGCGCTCGTCGAAGCCACCAGCCGCGAAGGGGTCGACATCCACGTCGTCCCCGATCTGCTGCAGTTCATCGCGCTGCGCGCCCGGCTCGAGAACCTCGACGGCGTGCCGATCATCAGCCTGAACGACGTGCCGCTGCGCGGCTTCAACAGCGTCCTCAAGCGCGCGATCGACATCGCGATCTCCGCCAGCGCCCTGGCGTGCCTGGCCGCTCCGTTCGCGATCATCGCCCTGCTCATCAGACGCGCATCCCCGGGGTCCGCCTTCTACACCCAGGAGCGCATGGGGCTCGACGGGAAGGCGTTCTACGTCTTCAAGTTCCGCTCGATGTCCGAGGGCGCGGAGGACGACACCGGTCCGGTGTGGGCGCGAGACGACGACCCCCGCGCCACGTCCATCGGCAGATGGCTGCGCCGCTTCGACGTCGACGAGCTGCCGCAGCTCTGGAACGTGCTCCGGGGCGACATGTCCATCGTCGGCCCGCGGCCGGAGCGGCCGTACTTCGTCGAGCAGTTCAAGCACCGGATTCCCCAGTACATGCTGCGCCACAAGGTCAAGGCGGGGATCACCGGATGGGCGCAGGTCAACGGCTGGCGCGGGAACACGTCGCTCGAGAAGCGCATCGAGTACGATCTCTACTACATCGAGAACTGGTCCGTGGGTCTCGACCTCAAGATCATGTGGCTCACGCTCGTCCGCGGCCTGAACCGGCCGGCGTTCTAGCGGCCAGTCGCCAGCTTCCAAGTTGCCAGCTTCACTTGCCCAGCAGACACAGAGATGCCAAGAGCGGTCATTACAGGAGCGGCCGGATTCATCGGTTCCCATCTTTCAGAGACGCTCCTCGATCGCGGATGGTCGGTGGTGGGCATCGACAACCTGCTGACCGGCAGTGTCGACAACATCGCACACCTGGCGGGGCGCGACTTCATGTTCGTGAAGCACGACGTCACGAACTACATCTACGTGGACGGCGCCGTCGACCTGGTGCTGCACTGGGCGAGCCCCGCCAGCCCCATCGACTATCTCGAGCTGCCGATTCCCACGCTG
>JANOJK010000314.1:0-6495 GCA_031408165.1 Acidobacteriota bacterium
GGTGTTCGTCGATTGCCGACGATTCCGCCAGGGATGTGATGCAGCGGCCGCAGTGCATCGCCGAGGCACGTTCATCAGCGAAATGCCGCTTCGCGAACGCGCGTCCGGAGCCGGATTTCAGATGCGCTCGAACCGCGTTGCGGCGCTCTCGTTTGGGAACTCGAGATCTCGCGAGAGCTGACGGGTTACGAGGCGAGCGCCAGATTCAGGTTCTCGATCGCTTCGTCGATCTCGGCAGGGTTCTTGTAGCCCAGCGTGACGCAATCGACGCCCGCGTCGCGGACCGCAAACCTCATCGCTTTTCGACGGTCCTCGCGATCGAAGGCGCCTTCGCCCGCAAGCTTCATGGCAATCACGCCCAGGCCTTCCTTGCGGACCGCTTTGACGTGGGTGACGACTTCCGGCACGTTGCCCAGTCCCTGCGTGGCGTAGTCCTCGGCGTCCATGCTCTTGCCGGTGTGATTCACGCGGATCATGGCGACGTCGAGCCAGGTGTTGCCGGGGACCCGGCGTAGCGCGGGGAGGCCGTGAACCGACGCGCCATGGCTGAGCACGACCTTCCGTGACTGGACCTCGAGGATCGCGTCCTGCCAGCGCGCCGTGTCGGCGGGCCATGTCGCCGTGTGCTGCCAGTGCAGCAACATGATGTCGAAGTATTCGGTGTTTGCGAGCCCGCGCAGCTCGTCGAGCTTCTGCTGCGGGTTGACGCCGTCGCGGGTCGTCACCTTCGACATGAGCTGGTAGCTGTCGCGCGGAATGCCTTTCAGGGCGATGCCCAGCATCCTGTGCATCTCGCCGTACGATTCGGCTGTCTCGAAGAATCGGATGCCCCGATCGTACGCATGTCGCACCAGCCGCGTGAATCCCTCTTGCCCGAGAGTGCGCTGTACCCGGCCGCTCAAGGAGCCTGTGCCGAACCCAAGCCGGGTGACTTTCACGCCGGACCGGCCCAGCGTGACCATATCGGTCGCGCTCCCGCTCTGGGCGATGAGGGTAAGGTTCCCGGATACGGCGAGGGTTCCCGCGGCGAGTCCGGTTTTCAGGAATTCGCGTCGAGTGAAATGCGCCATGGTTTCCTCCCCAGTCCGAATCACCAGGATGCTATCAGAAGTTCGCAGGCAAGGGCGTCGTTCGTGATTCCAGGGTACCGACCTCGATGGCCTGGCACCCGCCCGGGGCCTGGCACCCGCCCGGGTCATATGCGCGGCCAGCACTCACCCCCGCTTTGCCAGGCGGCGAATCGCGAGCCCGCCGAATAGCACGGTCACGCCGACAAGCACGGCCGCCGAGATGACGGGGTTGATGAACGTGAACTCCGACACGCCGGCCGAACCGAGCGCCACCTGGTTCAGATGGAACGCCGGCCAGATGACTGCCCACGGTTCGAGGACCTTCGGCAGTGGAATGAACAGGCCCGACAGCCACAGCATCGGGAGAAACACGATGTTGACGAATGCCGGCGCCGACGAACCCGACGTATACACGCCGATCAGCAGACTGATCGCGCAGAAGGGCACTGCGCCGATAATCATGACGACGGTGACGATCAGCAGCTGGCCGAGGGTCAGGCTCACGGTGTCGGCAAGAATCGCCGCGGCGAGCATCAAGGCCATCGCCAGGCCTGCGAAGACCATCGACATCACCATCTTGGCGATGAGATACGCGCCGCCCGGCGCGGGCAGCGCGCGCTTGAGTTTCAGGAAGCCCGCGTCGCGCTCGACCGCGAGCGCACAGCCGGCGCCGAAGAGCGCAGGCCCCATCACCGCGAACACCGAGAAGCCCGAGAAGAGATAGTTCGCGATCCCGGGATTCTTCGCCACCGCCGGCCCCGCGAGCATGACGCCGAAGAAGAGATAGACGGGCACTGGCAGCAGCAGGAACGGGATAGCGAACGCGGGCGCGCGCAACATCCGCAGCGATTCGTACTTCACCTCGATCGCGTAGGCGCGGACGAGACGGCCTATCGGCATCGGCGCGACGGGCCGCAGGTGGACCAGCGAAGGTGTTGCGTGCATCAGGCGGCCTCCCTCGTGAGCTCGATGAATGCCTCGGCGAGTCCGGCCTGGCGGATCTCCAGGTCCCGGACGTGGGCGTCGGCAGCCAGGAGCCGCCGGACGACCGCCTCGGCATCGATGACGGTGATTTGCAGGCGGCGCGTCTCGCGCGTCACCGCGACAACGTCGGGCCAGGAACGAATCTCGTCAGCCGTCAACGCGCTCGAACAGCTGATCTGCTTGCGCGAGACGAGCGAGCGGATCTGCGCGACGCTCCCGGAAGCGATGAGGCGTCCGCTCGCGAGCACCGCCACACGATCGGCCAGCGCTTCCGCCTCCTCCAGATAGTGTGTCGTCAGCACGATCGAACAGCCCTGGGAGCGCAGCTCGCGAATCGTGTGCCACATCGATTCGCGGGCGTCAACGTCGAGGCCGACCGTTGGTTCGTCGACGAAGAGCAGCGACGGACGACCGCAAATCGCAAGCGCGAACTGCACCTGCCGCTTCTGGCCGGCCGACAGCTTCGCGTAGGGCCGATCCGCGAGCGCGCCGAGGCGCGTCATCTCGAGCGTGCGATCGGTCGGCAGCGGCTCCGGGTAGTAGCTCGCCGTCAGCTCGATGAGCTCGCGGACGCGCAGCTCGGGCGTCAACCCCACCTCCTGCATCATCACGCCTATGCGGCGACGGCTGTCGGCCTCGAGCGCGGAACCTCCGAACAGCTGGACGCTGCCCTTCTCCGGTTCGAGGAGTCCGAGCCACAAGGAAACCGCCGTGGATTTCCCGGCGCCGTTTGGCCCGAGCACGGCGAGCAGCTCGCCGCGCCGCACGTTCAGATCGAGACCGGCGAGGGCGATCGTCTTCCCGTAGTGTTTGTGCGCACCGTTCAGTGATGCCACGAGCTCGCTGTCCGCGCTGGAATCGAGTGTCGGCTCGGTAGAGGCGACGGGGACGCCGGCGCCCGGGCGTTGAGCGGCAGTCCCGAGGTCGCTCGGGCCCGGCCGGCCATGACCGCCACCGTTGCCACCGGCGCCGCGCGGATACTTGCGGCCGTTCAACATCTGACCGATGAACGTCGAGCGCACGAGGGTGCGGTAGCTCAGGAAGAGGACAACGAAGCTCACCGAGAGGATCGCAGGGAACTTGAGGCTCCAGTGCCAGGGCAGGTGGCCCACGAGCACCTGCATCGCCGCTACGACCGGCAGATGCACCAGGTAGATCCAGTAAGAAGCGTCGGCCACATAGCGGACCCTGTCGCTGGCATGCGCGAGGAACCGCGTGGCGCCGCCGACGGTCGCGAAGCTCCAGCACCAGATCGCCAGGCTGTAGGAGAACGCATATGACAGCTTCTCGAGGCCAGGCGAACGAGGAACGAAAGAGGGTGTCGTTCCCGCGAGCCAGACGCAGACGGCGGTAGCGCCGAGGGCAACGGTAAGATGCACTGCCCACTGCTTCTTCCAGACCTGGAGCAGATCGATCTGGCGGTGTACCAGCCATCCGAACGCGAGGGCAGTACCGAAGCAGACGATCGACGTGAGCTCAGGGATCAGCGAGCGGTCAGGTGTCGGAATGCCGAACCAGATCACCCAGTCGGCGCGGAAGTACAGCGCCAGGGTCAACGGCATCGCGAGCAGCACCGCCGCCGTCCCGCTTTGGATGGTGCGGCGGATCACGGTGTCCGCGATACCACGAATGGATCCCCCTCGATCGAGCCTGACGACGACAGTGCGGCAGACCACAACTATCGCGTAGAGCACGAGGAGGTAGTAGAGAAACCACAGGTGCGTCAGCGGGAACGCCCCAAGTGGCGGCGCAGGCGCGTCGGCGGGCGCTACCGGTAGGGCGCCGCCGAAGGTCTTCGTCAGCCCCCAGATCCAGACCGCCGCGAGCGCCGGGAAGACGACGACCCAGCCGGCAATCAGCGGAACGAGAATGCGCTTCGACCGGTTCGACCAGAAGCCGCGCGCGCCCTTGCGCTCGAACATCATCCGGGCAAAGAAGCCGGCGATGAAGAAGAACAGCGACATCCGGAAGATGTGCGCGGTGAATAGCAGCACGCTGATGGTCACGCTCGGCGAGCTGTCGTTGATCGCCCAGATGCCCGGGATCATGCCGGGGATGAACGAGAACCCGGCGTGGAACACCACGCCCAGCAGCAGCGCGAACGCCCGTACGGCGTCCAGGGCGTGCAAGCGATCGTAGGTGGACATACGTACTCCTTTAAACGAAGTCACCGGTGCGCGATCGGAGGTAGACAGCGAGGCCAAGCACGAGCGCGCCGGTGAGGATCTCTGCCGCCACGATCGCGACGATGTCGGCGGTCCAGACAGCAGTCGGGCTCTTGGCATGGCCGGAAACCGAAGGCAGCCCGAGCAGGAAGGGGATGAGAAAGTTGATCGAGACGTTGCCGACGATGATTGCGGTCGCGTGCACGCCGGTCGAATCCCAGAGCAGCCCGACCGCGAGCAGCGCGCAGTAGTAGAAAAGGATGTAGCCGAGGAGGGCCAGCCAGTAGGGCACGATGCCGTTCGGGATCGCGGACACGTCGATGACCGCAATGGTTCCAACGGTCAGGACGAGCCAGGGCACCAGGAAGGCGATCGCGTTGGCCGCAACCTTCGCCACGACATACTGTGTCGTGGACACGGGCAGGCTCAGGATGAAGAGCAGGACCTTGTCCTTCCTTTCCTGCACGACCCCGCTCATCACCAGGAAGATGTTGAGGACTACGAGCGTGCAGATGAGCGAGACGGCCCCCACATAGATGGAGATCTGGCTCAACGGCATGATGGCGATCGCGGCGCCGCCCGCCACGATGGATCCGACGATCATCCAGCGGAGAAGGTAGAGGTCCTTGAGAATCAGCTGCCGGACGATTGATGCGCTCATTCGGCGGTCTCCCGGCGATTGCTCATGACGGTGGCGACGAAGATTTCCTCGAGCGTCATTCGCTGCACCGTCCGGACGGTGACGCCGGCGCGCTCGTAGACGGCGTCGAGATCCGGCGTGTAGGCCTTGGTCGTGACCACCGCGATGCGCCCGCTGGTCGTGGTCTCGACCACACCATCAGGCTGTGGCAGCGGGACGCCCGCCGGGCTCTCGAGATGCAGGCGGCGCCACCGGTCGAGGAACGTTTCCTTGTCGCTCGAGTCGATGATCCGTCCGCGGTCGATGAACGTGATCTGGTCGGACACCTGCTCGATGTCCTGGGTGTTGTGCGACGAGAACAGAATCGCGCGGCGCTCGTCGCGGACGACGTCCATGAGCTCGGCGAGTATTTCGTGCCGGGCGACAGGATCGAGCCCGGTGGTCGGCTCGTCGAGGAGCAGCAGGCGCGGACGCCTCGCGAGGACGAGCAGCAGCGTGGCCTTGACGCGCTCCCCGTGCGACAGATGCTTGATCGGCTGCTCGGCGTGAAGGGTGAAGCGGTGCAGCAGCGCGTCCGCATACTTTGCGTCCCATTCCGGGTAGATCGACGCGACCAGGCGCATGTGCCAGGCGAGCGTGGCGCTCGTGTGCAGGCGCATGTCCTCGGAGACGAAGCCGACCTCGCGCTTGGCTGCCGCCTGCTCCTTCGGCAGTGAGCGGCCGAGGACGCGCACGGTGCCGCGCTCGGGGCGAACCATCGCCATGAGGATGCGGATGGTCGTGGACTTGCCGGCGCCGTTCGGGCCGACAAACCCGAGGATCTGTCCGGGCTCGAGCCGCAGGCGCACGCCGGACAGCCGGAAGAACCGGTAGGTCTTGTCCACGCCGTCGAGCTCAATCACAGGCTCGTTCATCGCTCGTTGTCCTCTCTCTGCGCTCGGCGACTCCGCGCTCGCTCGGGCCGCAGGCGCTTCTCAGCGTTCGTCTTCGCGCCGTTTCCGCCAGGCGTCGAGGAGTCGGGCGGCGACTTCGTCCGCCGTCATCCCGAGCCGGTAGCCAAGGTCAGCCGCCGCAGACAGCCGGTCGTCGAGCTCGCCGCGCCGAAGCTGCGTGCTGAGGTTCGCGCTCTCGGCCACGAACGACCCCTTGCCTTGGCGCGTGACGATCACGCCGTCGCGCTCGAGCTCGAGGTAGGCACGTTTCACGGTGATCACGCTGACCTGTACCGACGCGGCGAGGGCACGAATCGACGGTAGCTCGTGACCGGGCTGCCAATCGCCGACAGCGATTCGCTGCCTGATCTGCTCGATGATCTGGAGGTACATCGGCCTGCGGTCGGCTTGGGAAATCACCAGGTCACTGTGCATGAGTGATATGCACAGTATACACGCTAGGCTCTGATGGCTGTCAAGGGGTAGAAATGAGCAGGGCGGATCGCCGCCGATCCGGCCCCATCAGTCTCTTGCGCAAGCCGCTCCCATTGCGCGGTTCCGATCAGAGCTCGGCGCCCAGCAGCGGTCAGCTTGTAGTCTTGGCTGGGTGTTAGGGACGGAATTCGCAACTGGCTGGTCACGGCGGCGTGACCAGTCCGCTCGTCAAGGCTGCCTGCGTCAGGAACTTACCGCGCTAGGGTTTC
>JANOJK010000318.1:0-7911 GCA_031408165.1 Acidobacteriota bacterium
ATCGCGGCGGCGCGCTCGGCGAAGACGCGCGGGGTCAGGATGTTGGATGGCTCGTTCGCGAACGCGCGGGCGAGGTTGGAAGCGTCGCCGAGCACCTGCCCGCGCCGGACGGCGTTCTCGAGCGTCTCCGTGGTCGCGGCATCCTGCGCGGGCGCGATCACGACCAGATCGATGGCGGCCGGACCGAAGCGCTCCCCGGTCTTGTATTGATCCACGCTGAAGCCGGCGAGGATCAGCCCTTCGGTGATCGCCTGGACCGCCTCGCGCGCGGGAATGGGCCCGCGCATCAGAAACGCGACGCGCGGGAGCCGCCGGCCGCGGGCCAGGAGCGCCGCGGCGCTCGCGACCTTCCGCAGCCGCTCGGTCGTGAAGTCGGCGGCCTTGCCCGCGCCGGCGATCGCCACCCGCGACGGCTTCCAGCCGTCCCCGGCCGCCGGCGTTACGAATATCTCGTAGAGCCGCCCCCGGCATTCCCCCGACGCCGTGGCCCGCTTCAGCTCCCCGTTGGTGGCCGCGTCGATGGCGGGTAGCGCCTCGGCCACCGACTCTCCTTCGAACGCCGGCACGACCAGCAGGTCCGTCTCGACGTGCGCGGGGGGGTCGGTGACGAGGCGAACCACGGGAACGGTCACGCTCAAGGCCATAAGAGACGGATTATAATGGTTTTATGAGATTCATGGCTCTGTCACTGGTGCTGACGTTGGCCGTGGCTGTCCCGGGCGCTGAGGCCGAGAAGGAGAAGAAACCGAAGATCTCCGTCAAAGCGAGTCCCTCCATGGGGGTGTCCCCCGCCCGCGTGGTCGCCTCCGCCGACATTACCGGCGGCCCGAACGACTATGAGGAGTTCTACTGTCCGTCGATTGAGTGGGATTGGGGCGACGACACGAAGTCGACCTCCTCGGTCGATTGCGAGCCGTACGAAGCCGGCAAGAGCGAGATCAAGCGGCGGTTCTCCGCCGACCACACCTACCGGATGGCGGGCAATTTCCGCATCCAGTTCCGGCTCAAGAAGAAGGACAAGTCGATCGCGGCCGCAAGCACGTCCGTGCAGATCCGGCCCGGCCTCGGCGACCCCGGCGGTTACTGAATCCGGACGCCAGCCCGGACGTCGCGCCCGGCGATGTTCCGGCTCCGCGTTTCCGACGACACGCTCTGCAGGTAGTCGTTGACCTGCAGGACGGCGTGGAACAGCATCTTCCCCATCGCGGCGAGGCTCACCGGGCTGTCATCGTCGCCGAACACGGCGTTGCCCGCCTGCTCTGTCTGCTTTTCAGGAATCGTCCCGAGCGTCGCAAGGATGCGGACGTAGTAGCGCGCCCCATCTGACAGCGCGTCGGCACGGCCGACGTCGGGCCGCAGCGTCAACGGTTCCCGCCACGGGGGCTGGCGGCTCAGCTCGCCGTATCGATCGCTGACCGTCACCTGCTTCGTCGCCGGATCGAGCGCGATCCGGAACACCGCGACCACGGCCGGCTGCGCCAGCTTGTCCCACACCGGCCGATCCTCCCAGAGCTCTATCTGCAGCCGCAGGTGGATGGCGGCGCCGTCGGTAATCACCGCCTGGAATTTCGCCGGGAACAGGTCGCGAATTTCAAGGGATGCGCGGATGCTGCCGCCGGTGACACGCAGCTCCGTCAGCCGCGCGTCGAGGGCCGACACGGACGGGGCGAGCCCGAGGGCGAGGAGGAGCCAGAGACAGGCGGTGCGCAGCGGACCCGCCATCAGAAGGTCGGCGAGAACCGGACAAGGATCTGGCGGGACCGGGGAATGGCGTTGGTGCGAAACCCGAACTCGACGCGCAGGTTCCCGGCGCCGGCGCCGAACCCGGCGCCACGCAGCCAGCCCGAATCGGGGGCAGTCGCCCGCGAGGCCAGGTCCTGAGGATCCGGCGTGCGCGAGGTCACGCGGCCGGCGTCATAGAACACGAACACATTGGCGCCGTCGAGGTTGCGCACGGGATCGGTCAGGTTGATCCGGAACGCGGCGTTCACCACCGTCATCCGGGTGCCGCTCGCTTCCTTGAAGCGATAGCCGTGCACCGAGCCGATGCCGCCGACAGCGAACAGGCGCTCGACCGGCAGCGTGCCGTTCGAGAACCCGAACAGGCCCCGCATCGAGAGCAGCGTCCGCGGTGACGTCGCGATGTAGCCGCGCGCGTTCAGGATGTGCCGGTCGAACTCCGCGTCCCCCTTCATGCCGTGGCCCGCAATCTCGGAGGTCCACTCGAACCGCAACCCCGGTCGCTGCCGTAAGCCGTACCCGAACAGGTCGTCTTTCAGATGTCTCTGGTATGTCGCGCGCTGCCCTGCCGGGCTGAGGGCACGCGTGTCGAACGTGTAGCCCAGAACGAGAGCGTTGACGCGGCCATCCGTCACCGGCGTGTTCGCCCGGTACGCGGCGTCGTCGCGGAAGACGCTGTAGCGGGTCGCGTTGCCGAGCGGCTCGTGACGATCCCACCGGCCGATCGCGCTCAGCTCGCTGTTCGGCCCCATGCGCAGCACGGTGAACACCTGCGCGCCGCGCCGCCGGTAATAGTCCCGAAAGGTGTTCTTGAAACCGAGCGACGCGACGGTCTGCTCGAAGGCGCTCAGGCGCCAGAGGTCGTCACTCGCCGTCACGTCGTGCAGTTCGGCACCCGCGAAGAGCTTCGGCGTGCCCAGGAACGGCCGCTCGACACCGACCGAGTAGCCCGGCTGCTCGCGTCCGAACTTGTACGAGACGTAGCCTTCGACGAAGGTGTGGTTGAAGCGGGCGTGATCGAAGATCGTCCACGACAGTCCGACGGCGGGCGACAGGCCGTCGACCGGCGAGAACAGATCTTCGCGCCCGCTGCCGAGCGACCGCCCCACCCGGGCGGTCCGCCACCGGAGCGGGACGACGAGCACGTTCCGCCCGCGGCGGCGCTCGAGTACGACCTCGGCCGGCACGGGCTCGTCGCGGCGGACGCCGGGCTGATCGCGGCGCGGCTCCCCGACGGCGAACGCCCCCAGGCTCTCAGCGGTCAGACGGCCGGTCGCACGCCCGATCACCCGCGCGTTATAGAGATCGCCGGGTTGCACGCCGAGGCGCCGGAGGAGGCGCGCGGCGCTGTCGCGAGTGACGCCGAGGATTTCGATGTCATCGATCCGCCCCTCGTCAACCGTCAGCGAGAGCCGGCCGTCCTCAAACGCGCTGGTCACCCTCGCTTCGGAGTAGCCGTCGCGCGTGTAGGCTTCCCGCAGCGCCCTGGCCACGTCGGCGGGTGGCTTCGGGAGCGGCGAGCCCTCGCGGAGCTCGAGGAGCGACACGAGGTCGTCGCGCGTGAAGATCGTGGCTCCCTCGAGGCGGAGCTCTGTCAGGACCGGTTGAGGCTGGGACGTGGCGTCCTGCGCCGGGGCATTCGACACCCCCAGCCACAGCAGGACCAGCACCCACGTCATCACGGCACAGGGACGAGTTCGAGCGGGCTGAAGTTCCCTTCGGTCACCCGGAACGCGCGCACGGTGCGCGTGCCATGGGCCAACGAGATGATCAGGTGAAACATCGACGGATCGGTCAGTCGCGCGCGATCGGTTTCCGACGGGCCGGACGGGCCGCTGGGGTGCGAGTGATAGGCGCCGACGATCTCCAGGCCCGCGGCGCGGGCGCGGCGGACCGCCGCGAAATGATCCGCGGGCTCGACCTGGAAGCGGGTCCGGCTGCGCTTCGTGTTCCGCGCCCTCGCGGCTTCCTCGATGATGTCGGCCGTGCCGAGCAGCAGGCCGCAGCATTCATTGGGCAGATCCTCCACGGCGTGCGCGACGATTTGATCCAGTGTCTGTTGTCGTATCTTCACGCGACCTCGATGACCATTGCGGTCCCCATGCCCCCTCCGATACAAAGCGACGCCGCGCCACGCCCGCCGCCGCGCGCCCGCAGCGCGTGCACGAGCGTCGTCAGCACACGCGCGCCGCTCGCGCCAATTGGGTGCCCGAGGGCGATGGCGCCCCCGTGCACGTTCACCTTCTTCGCATCCAGGCCGAGCTCCCGGACGACGGCGAGCGACTGCGAGGCGAATGCTTCATTCAACTCTATGACGTCGAGGTCGCCGAGCGTGAGCCCCGCGCGCTTCACCGCCCGCCGCATCGCCTCCACCGGCCCCATGCCCATGAACATCGGGTCCACACCCGTCGTGCAGTACGACAGGATGGTCGCGAGCGGCGTCCGGCGATGCTCCTCCGCCCACGCCGAGGTGGCGACCACCAGCGCCGCGGCCCCGTCGTTGATGCCCGAGGCGTTGCCGGCCGTAACTGACCCGTCCTTCGTGAAAGCCGCCCGGAGCGCAGCCAGCTTCTCGACCGTCGTGCCGGCGCGGGGATACTCGTCGCGGGACACGACGAGGGCCCCTTTTTTCTGCGGGACGCTGACCGGCACGATCTCCCGATCGAAGACACCGGACGCGATCGCCTGTTCCGCGCGCGCCTGGCTCTCGGCGGCAAACGCGTCCTGGTCCGCGCGGGACACGCCGAAGCCCTTCGCGACCGCCTCGGCGGTCATGCCCATGTGGCACCCGTTCATCGCGCACGTGAGCCCTTCCTGGAGCATCGAGTCGATCGCCTCGCCGTGGCCCATGCGGTAGCCCCATCGCGCCCCCTTCAGCAGGTACGGCGCGTTGCTCATGGACTCGGTGCCGCCGGCCATGATGAGGTCGATGAACCCCGCCTTCACGGCCTCGACGCCGTGCACGACCGCCTGGAGCCCGGAGCCGCAGACGCGATTGACGGTCTCGGCCGGCACCTCCACCGGCACACCGGCCTCGATCGCGGCCTGTCGCGCGACGTTCATGCCGGCCCCCGCCTGGAGCACGCAACCCATGATCACGTCCCCGAGGTCCTTCGCGTCGATGCCCGCCCGCGTGACGGCCTCGCGGATGACGACCGCGCCGAGATTGGCGGCGGAGAGATCCTTGAAGACGCCGCCGAACGACCCGATGGGGGTCCGGCAGGCGCTGATGATGACGGCTTGGTCCATTGGCGATCTGATGATTGTCGATTGGCGATTGGCGACTGAAGAGTGGGGGCTTCGCTGATTACGTCTGCAATTCCGGCCGATCGGCGAACTGGTCCAGGACCTCAGGGTTGGCCAGGGCTTCGCGGTTCGCGACCGGCCGCCCGTGCACGACGTCGCGCACGGCAAGCTCCACTATCTTCCCACTCTTTGTCCTCGGAATGTCGGCGACTTGAACGATACGCGCCGGGACGTGCCTGGGAGTGGTGTGCTGCCGGATGTGGGCGCGGATGCGCGCAATCCGCGCCTCGTCGAGCGCGAGCCCCTCCCGGAGCTTCACGAAGAGCACGATGCGCTCGTCGCCGTCCCACTGCTGCCCGATCACCAGGCTCTCCAGGACGTCGGGAAGCTGCTCCACCTGGCGGTAGATCTCCGAGGTTCCGATCCGAACGCCGCCCGGGTTCAGCACCGCGTCCGAACGGCCGTAGATGATCACGCCGTCGTGCGCGGTCAGCTCGCAGTAATCGCCGTGAGTCCACACGCCGGGGAACCGGGCGAAGTAGGCGGCGTGGTACTTGTGGCCCTCCGGGTCGTTCCAGAATCCGACCGGCATCGAGGGGAAGGGCCGCGTGCACACCAGCTCCCCCTTCTGCTGGCGGACGGGCCGGCCCTGCTCGTCGCGCACCTCCACGGCCATGCCCAGCGCGCGGCACTGGATCTCGCCGCGCCACACCGGGCCGGTGGGATTGCCGCCCACGAAGCAGCTCACGATGTCGGTGCCCCCGGAGATCGACGCGAGATGCATGTCGCGCTTGACGTGGCCGTACACGAAGTCGAACCCTTCCGCCGCCAGCGGCGAACCCGTGGACGTCATCGTCCGGACGCTCCCGAGCGCATGGGTGTCGCGGGGCCGGAGCCCGGCCTTGGCGACCGCGTCGATGAACCTGGCGGACGTGCCGAAGAGCGTCATCGCCGTGTCGTCCGCAAAGCTGAAGAGCGTGTTGCCGTCGGGGTGAAACGGCGAACCCTCGTACAACAGGATCGTCGCGCCGGACGCGAGCACCGTCACGAGCCAGTTCCACATCATCCAGCCGAGCGTCGTGAAGTAGAAGACGCGGTCGCCCGGGCGGATATCACAATGAAGCTGGTGCTCCTTCAGATGCTGGACGAGCGTGCCGCCGGCGCCATGGACGATGCACTTGGGGACGCCGGTGGTCCCGGAGGAATACAGGATGTAGAGCGGATGGTTGAACGGGAGCCGCGCGTAGGCCGGGGCCGCGCCGCGGTGCGGCCCCACGAACGCGTCCCACCCAGCCGCGCCGATGACCGTCCGCTCGACCGTGGGCAGATGCGCCAGCACGTCGGCGATCTTCGCGCGCTGGTCGAACGTCCTGCCGCCGTAGCCGTAGCTCTCGGCGGCGATGAGGATCCGCGGCCCGATCTGGCCGAACCGATCGAGCACCCCCTGCGCGCCGAAGTCGGGTGAGCACGACGACCACACCGCGCCGACGGCGGCGGCGCCCAGGACGGCGACGATGGCTTCGGGCGTGTTGGGGAGGTAGGCGGCGATGCGATCGCCCGGTTGGATGCCGGCGTCCCGCAAGGCGGCGGCGAAGGCCGCGGCCTCGGCGCGAAGCCCGCGCCACGACATCGTCCGCGTGGCGCCCTGTTCAGCCTTGAAGACGATCGCTGGTCCTTCACCGTCGGTCCTGAGCGCGTTCTCGGCGAAGTTCAGCGTCGCGTCGGGGAAGAAGCGCGCGCCCGGCATGCGGTCCATGTCCACGGCAATGCGGTGGCCCTTCGATCCGACGACCCCGCCGAAGTCCCACATCGCGTCCCAGAACTCGAGCGGGTGCGCGACGCTCCAGTCGTAGAGCTCGGGATAGGGCCGTCCCCGGCCGAACCGCGTGACGTTCGCGGCCGCGATACGCTCAGGCGAGGGAGTCCAGAGAGGCGCGTCCATGGGACGGTCCATTATAGGAATAGGAGGCCGGCTAGGGCAGCAGGTGGAGCGAGAACCGGGCGGCCAGCGGGACGAAGTGCCGGCGGTCGGTGGTCGCGATCCGCAGCACCTTCAGGCTTTCGGCGAGCGCGACAATCGCGGCGTCCACGAAACCGAGATCCAGGTCCTGGAACTGCTGATTGATGGCCGCGACACGGGGGTAGGCCTGCCGCGGCAGATCGGCGACGAGGTAGTGCCCTTCGGTGATTCCCTCGTAAAAGGCGTGCCGGGCCGCGGCGCCGAGCCGGTGGCCCAGCAGGTGGTCCACCTCGGGGATGACCGGCGCGGGGAGGATCAGTCCGCGCTCCTTCCCCTGCAGGAGCGCGCGCGCCCTGGCGTGCCAGCCGTCGCTGCGATCGTAGTAGGCGTAGACCATCCCGGTGTCGAGCAGGAAACTCACGCGCGCCGCTTCGTACGGCGCTTCGCCGGCGCCGAAGGGGTGCCGCCGAAACCGGTCGCCACCAGCGCGTCCTCGGCGCGAGCCGCGGTATCGCGCCGCCCGCTCGCGTACGCGCCGGCGCCCGGGGGCCCGGTCTCCGGCTCCGCGGTCAGGTACGCCTCCACGGCTTCACGCACCAGTTCCACCATCGGCTGCTTGCGGCGCAGCCCCTCCATCTTCAGGCGCATTTCGAGCGCCGGCTCCAGGTAGATGGTCGTTCGTTTCATATGCTGATGCTAACATATATGTCATCACAAGAGAAGTCGGCCCTCCCAGGGCCGTGCACCAAACGCTCGTTGGCATGCGATAATTTGCCATGGCACGAACACCGATCCTGACTCTTCTGTTCGGCCTCGCCGTCGCGGCGGCGCTGGCCGGATGCGGCCACAAGGATCAGCCGACCTCCACGGGATCAGGCTCACCGACGACTCCGACGTCGCCGACAAGGCCGCCGCCATCTTGCAGCGCGGGCAGGGTGACAGATCCTAACACGACAGAGGGGAGC
>JANOJK010000366.1:0-2982 GCA_031408165.1 Acidobacteriota bacterium
CCTCGATTCTCGATCCCGGTCCTGATGACAAATCGATGAAAGGCCTGCCAGGCGCGGCAGCCGGGCGGCGACACCGCTAAACTGGAACCGATGCCGCAGGACGCCACACCGGTTCAGCCGTCCACCCTTCAGGGGCCATCCACCGGACGCGTACTCGTCGTGGAAGACGACGAGCACATCCGCGAACTGGTGCTGCTCCATCTCGGCCTCGAGGGGCTGACGACGGTCGCCGCGGCGGACGGAACGGAGGGCCTCCACAAGGCTCGCACGGAGCCGTTCGACCTGATCGTCCTCGACGTGATGCTGCCGGGCCTCGACGGCGTGACGGTCACCCGCGCGATCCGGCGGGAGCCGCGCCTGAAGGACGTCCCGATCCTGATGCTGACGGCGAGGCGGGAGGAATCCGACAAGGTGAACGGCCTCGAGAGCGGCGCGGACGACTACCTGACCAAGCCGTTCGGGATCCGGGAATTCGTCGCGCGGGTGCGGGCGCTGTTGCGGCGCCGGCGGAGCGCCGTCAACGACTCGGCGCGCCAGCCGGCCGTCACCGTCGCGGGGCTGGTGGTCGACCCCGCGCGCCGGCTCGCGCGGCTGGACGATCGCGACATCGAGCTGACCGCGCACGAGTTCGACCTGCTCTACGTACTCGCCAGCAACCGCGGCATCGTGTTCAGCCGTGATCAGCTCGTGCAGCGCGTGTGGGGCGGCGACACGCACATCACCGAGCGCAGCGTCGACACGCTCATCAAGCGCCTCCGCAAGAAAATCGAAGCAGACCCCGCCGAGCCCCGGTTCATCGCCACCGTCTGGGGCACCGGTTACAAGTTCGCTGATGCATGAGCGCGTCTGGTATCGGAGCCTCTACTGGCGCATCGCGCTGGGCTACGTCGCGCTGCTCGCCGTGCTGCTCGTCGTGCAGACGGGCCTTGCGGTCTGGCTGACGGATCGGATGTGGGGGCGCTCGAGCCGGACGCCCGGGCAGCTCGCCGAGCTCGTCGCCCAGGACGTGTCGGCGCAGCTCGCGCAGACGCCGCCCCCGGATCTGGAGCGGCACCTGCGAGAGCAATATGGCCGCGGCTACCAGCCGTTCGTGGTCGTCCTCATCGGGGAAGACCGGACGCTGTCCAACCGGCCGACGGCCGTCCCGCCCAACCTCGGGCGGGACACGCGGATCCGTTTGAGAGGCGATCGGGGGCGCGGCGGCGACCGCCGGGCGTCCGCGGATTTCGCCGACATCATCGTGGACGGCGCGCGGCGGGGGATCGTGGCGGTCCCGCAGGCCCGGCCGCCCTTGAACGTCGGCCTCCGGGAGCTCGCACCGACCCTCATCTGGGTCGCGATCGGCATGCTCGGCGCGGGCGCGGCGGTGATGGCGCTCGTGATCTTCCGCCCGACGCACCGCCGCCTGCACAGCCTGCAGGAGGCCGCCCGCGCGCTAGGCGAGGGACGCACCGACGTGCGCGCGAACGACTCGGGGGGCGACGAGGTCAGCGCGCTCGCGGCCGCCTTCAACCACATGGCCGCGGATCTCGCGGCGCGCGCCACGGCGCTCGCCGAGTCCGACCGGGCGCGCCGGCAGCTGCTGGCGGACGTCTCGCACGAGCTGATGACCCCCCTGGCGGCGATCCGCGGCTACGTCGAGACGCTCGGTATGAAGGAACTGCGGCTGGACGCGGCCACGCGCGAGAAGTACCTCGACATCGCGCACCAGGAAACCCACAAGCTCGAAGCGATCATCGGCGACCTGCTCGACCTCGCGCGCCTCGAGGGGGGCGGCGACAGCTTCGAGGCCGACGAGGTCCTCGTGGACGACTTGCTCCGGCGCGTCGCGGATCGCCATCGGCCGGCCCTCATCGGGCGGCGCGTGACGCTCTCGACCACGGTCGCGGGCGGCACGCCGCTCATCCGGGGGGACGCCGATCGCCTCGAACAGGCGTTACAGAACGTTGCCGCCAACGGCATCCGCCACACGCCCGACGGAGGCATCGTCACACTCCATGCGGAACCAGCAGGTGATCGGGTGCGCATCACCGTGACCGACACCGGCCCGGGGATTCCGCCCGAGCACCTGCCCCACATCTTCGATCGGTTCTACAAGGCGGACGCCGCGCGCGCGGGCACCGGCGTCGCGTCGGGAAGCGGGCTCGGGCTCTCGATCGTCAGGGCCATCGTCGCGCGTCACGGCGGCGAGGTTCACGCGTCCAACGCGCCGGGAGGAGGGGGCGCGATGTTCACCATGATTCTCCCCGCCGCCGGACGTCCCCTCGTCAGTCCCCCGGCGGGAGACTGACGTTCAGCGCCTGCGTTTCGCCCGGACGGATCTGAATCGTCGACGCATACGGCTTGAAGCCGTCCTTCCGCACTTCGATGCGATGCGATCCCGCCGCAAGCTGGACGGCGAGGCGGCTCCCACCTTCGGGGCTATCCCATTTCTCCCCGTCGATCGTGACCGTCGCGTCACCCGGCTGCACGCGGATATTCAGCGTGCCGAAGCTGTCGCTGTCAGCTCCCCTGCGATCGCCCGGACGATCGGGTATCGGCATCGTCCGTCCGCGATCGCCGGGTTGCGGCGCCGGTGGCGGCTGCCTGTTCGGATCCTGGCCGGACGGGTCGCGGCCATACGGATCGCGGACGTACGGATCGCGGGGATCCCGATTCGAGCTGTACGGATCCGGCGCGGATGCCTGTGGCGGGGGCTCGTCCGGCGCGCCCGCCTGAAGGGGCTCGAGGATCGCCTTGAAGTGATAATTCTCGCCCGGCCGGAAGAGCGTGCGCTGCCGGTATGACTGATAGCCCTTCAGGTACACGACGATGTCGTGCTCCCCGGTCGGCAGATCGAGTCGCTGGAACACGCCGTCGAACTGATCCACGACGCCGACGAAGTAGCCGTCCAGATACACCTGCGCGTCGCGTGGCTTGACGTCGAGGCGCGCGGACGCCCAGTTGCCGCTGTAGTAGCCGCGCGGGTAAGGGTAGGGATAC
>JANOJK010000403.1:0-3173 GCA_031408165.1 Acidobacteriota bacterium
GGGAACATCCTCGGCGTCTACACGCGGCCCGGCGCCGACGAGCGGTCCCCTGACATCGCCGTGTCCCTCGCGCGGACCGGCGCAATGTTCGCCAACGACCAGGCGCCGCTGTCGTCGCGGACGGTGCGCTTCATCAGCGGCATCCACTTTCCGCCGGGCGTCCCGAACACCGGCACGGCGGCCTTGTACGGCGTCGAGAACATCAATCGCGGCTGCCGCGTCGACCAACTGGGAGACGCGGTGTTCAACCAGGCGTTCCCGCGGCCCAGATCGATCGCCGGCGTCTTCGGCGCCGGGGCCGGGACGACGCCGCTACCCTGCGAGCCGTCCGACACGCGCGGCTGCGCCCGCGGCGGGCCGATGCTGGACGAGGAGGGGCAGGTGCTCCCGTCGGTCGGCATCACCACCGGCAAGCCCGACGTGTTCGATACGGGCCAGGACAGCCTGACGGCCGTGCCGGTGAATCCTGGCGGGATTCCCATCTATCGCGGCGGGAAGGTGATTGGCGGCGTCGGCGTGGCCGGCGTGCGCCCCGAGTTCGCGGAGTACGCGGCGACCGCCGCGGCCGCGGGCGCCGGGCGCGGGCTCGATTTCGCCGAACCGCTCGGCCGGCCCGGCGCGGTTTTCATCGACGGCCTGCGGCTGCCCTTCTTCGGCACGTGCACGAACATCACCTGCATCCGCACCACGCTGCGCGCACGACCCGCGGGTTCGGCGCCGGGGCTCGTCTCGAATGGCTTGTTCCTCGTCCAGCCGCGGGACGGCCTCCAGGCACCCGAGAACTACCTCCTCGGCCCGCGCGGGAGCACGGTCGCCGGGGGCCTGTCGGCCGAGGAAGTGCGCCGCATCATCGAGCAGTCCGTCGCCGTCGCGTTGCGCACGCGCGCCATGATCCGGCTGCCGATCAACCAGCCGGCGCGCATGACGATCGGCATCTCGGATGAAAGCGGGGCGATCCTGGCGCTCTACCGGATGCCCGACGGTACCGTCTTCTCGTCGGACGTCGCGATGACGAAGGCGCGCAACGCCTACTACTTCAGCACGCGCGAGGGCTATGAGGTGCTGCGCGACATCGCGCGGAACGCCCACGACGAGAAGGACCGCTACACGTGGTCCCCGGAGCCGCCCGCCGGCAAGGGCTGGGCGATCACGGCGCGGACGATCAGCTTCGCCGGGCAGCCGCTCTTCCCGCCGGGGATCGATCTCGAGGAACAACTCGAGAAAAACGACGCCGAAATCCAGCACGGGCCGTGGTTCGACCTCTACGTGTACGACTCGAAGAACGTGTGCACCGAAGGGCCGGGACCGACGCGCGGCGGCAACCGCAATTACCTGAACCAGAGCGGCATCGTGTGGTTCCCCGGCAGCACGCCGCTCTACCGAGGCGACCGCGTGATCGGCGGGCTGGGCGTCAGCGGCGACGGCGTCGAGCAGGACGATTACGTGTCGGTGCTCGGAAGCGTCGGGTTCCACCCGCCCGACGCCCTGCGCGTGGACAACAGCGTCATGACGGACAGCGTGGGGCGCGCGGTGCGGCTGCCGTATCTCAAGCTGCCGCGGAATCCGGAAATCCAGAAGTAGTCAGATATCGATCGTTCCTTCTTCGCTGGCCGTCTCGGTCGCCTCGAATACCTTCTGCGCCTCGTCCCGGATCTGCGCGAGCGCCATGTCGGACCGGCCCGGCTTGTGGTGGAAAAGGAACAGGCGGCTGATGCCGTTGGTCGAGGCGAACTCCGCGCACTGGCGCCAGTCGCTGTGCCCCCACCCGCGGTGCTGCGGCAGCTCCTCCGGGGTGAAGTGCGCGTCGAGCACGATGGCGGCGGCGCCCTGTGCGAACTCCGCGAGCGGCTCGTCGTACGCGGGGTCCCCGAACTCGTGATCCGTCGCGTAGACCAGGTCCCCGCTGGCCCCCTTGACACGATACGCGAGGGAGCCCCCAGGGTGGTTCAGCTCCAGCGAGGTGACTTCGAACCCGGGCACCTCGACCGGGCCCGGTTCCACCATCCGCACCTTCGGCTTGTTCGGCAGGTGCTGATACGGCACCGGAAAGAAGGGCGACTTGAACATCGTGTCGAGCCACGACGGATCGTGGGCTTCGAGCGTCGGGGTGTGAATCGTCAGGTCCCAACCCGGCTGGTAGAGCGTCACGAAGAACGGCAGGCCCAGCAGATGATCCCAATGATAGTGCGTCAGCACCAGCGAAACAGGGCGCGCCTCTTTCGATCCCGCCATCACCGAGGGGTTCACGCCGACGATGCCGGACCCGGCGTCGAGCACGAGAATGCCGCCCGTCCGTTCGTCGAAGATCTCGATGCAGGGGGTGTTGCACCCATGGACGATACCCTCGGGGACCGACCAGGGCACCGAGCCCCTGACCCCGCGAAACCGGATCCGCATCCGCTCAGACCCTCCCTGCCACGCGCTCGTTGGTCGCCTTCACGCGGCGCGCGAGCTGACGCAGCAGTTCTTCGGTCCGCTGCGGATCCTCCGCCAGCACGTGCCCCATGTCGTGCCTGGTCACCCGGCGGAGTTGCGCATCGGTTGCCGCAACGACCGTCGCCGAGCGAGGCTCGTCGAGAAGCAGACTCATTTCCCCGACCCAGTCGCCGGGCCCGAGCCGCGCCAGTGCGAGCCCGTCCGGCAGAGTGCCGCGGCGCACGTCCAGGTGGCCGCGCTCGACGACGTAGGCCTCGGTGCCCGGTTCACCTTCCGTCATCACCGTTTCTCCCGCCTTGACGAGGCGATAGTCGCACCGGTCGAACGGGCAGGGATACTTTTCCGTGTGATACAGCTTCGCGCAGACCGTCTGCTTCCCCCACTGGCCGGTGAACGCCGCCACCGCAAGGAGTGCGCCGGCGATGGGACCGACGAAGTACACCCACAGCGCGGTGAAGTTCGGCGCCAGGATCGCGGGGGCAAGCGTCCGCGCCGGGTTCAGGCTCGTGCCCGTGACCGGGGCCTCGATCATGACGAGAAGCGCCACCAGGCTGCCGGCGAGAAGGCCGGTCCGCGGGGCGATCTTCGGCTTGTTCACGCAGACGAAGATCAGGAACACGAGCAGGAACGTCATGAAGGTTTCGGCTGCGAGCGCCCCGGCCTGCGAATACCCTTCGCCCGGTACCGTCGCGGCGTACTGGACGCCGGTCGTGAGGGGCCCCCAGGCCAGGCCGGCC
>JANOJK010000408.1:0-4115 GCA_031408165.1 Acidobacteriota bacterium
GGACGCTCGTGCAGGAAGGAGTGATCGAGATGCGCCGCGGCCTCGGTGCCTTTGTCGCCGCCACTCCGCGGGCGTCGCGCCAGAACCCCGCGGCCGTCGCTCGCCAGATCGCAGAGCGCGCGTTACGTGAGGGGTTCAGAAACGGGTTGCTCGCCAGTGATCTCATGAAAGCGCTCGAGGAGATTTCCCCGCCGTACGGTTCCAAACGCTAGACTCTGACTCGTGCCCCACAGGAGGATTCTGGTCAACCCACACGTCAAAAGCGCCCTCTGGGCCGGTGTTCTCACGATCATTGTGGCGGCCGGCGCAAAGATCGTTATGGATACTCCCGCCGCACGACTCGGCGATTTACTCATCAACGCTTTCGCACCTGGTTTCTACCTAGCGACATTTCTAGGAGTCAAGGGTGGACCAGACGGGGTTCCGAATTTTCTGTTCGTCTGTGCTCTGACGTTTTTGATCTGGTGGGCGGCCATCGATCTTGCTCAAACGGTGTGGCGGTGGATACACGCGAGCTGAAATTGAAACTGACCCCGAAGATCCTTCGTGTCTTCGTGTCTTCGCGCCTTCGTGTCCTGGCGTCTCTTCGATGTCGCGGGTCGCGAGTCAGGTCCGTGCGGTCAGCAGCAGATACGCCGCGCTGCCCGCCGCGAGGATGTTCGGCGCCCACCCGGCGAGGATCGGATCGAGCATGCCGGCCTTACCGATGGCGGCGAAGACATTGCCGACCACGTAGTAGCTGAGCGCCAGGACGATCCCGATTCCTATTCCGTACAGAGTCCCGCGCTTGCCCGTCGTCATCCCGAACGGAATGGCGAGGAGCGTCATGACGACCGTGACGAGCGGAAAGGCGAGCTTCTTCTGGAGGTCGATCGTGAGGGGAACGACGTTGATGCCGCTGGCCGCCTGTTCGTCGATGAAGCGCTTGAGCTCGGGCACCGTCATCATCTCGGCAATCGGCTGCTCGGTCTCGAAGTAGTCGGGCGGCTCGAGCGGGAGCGTCCGCTGCGGGAACGCGGTCCATCGGCCGCGACCCGTGAAGTCCTGCTGCCAGCCGTTCGCGCCGGTCCACTGGCCGCCGGCAAACGTGGCCCGCGGCGTGAACAACTGGCTCTCCAGCTCCCACGAGTTCTCCGCTGGCCGGAAGACCGCCAGGTTCTGGATGGCCTGCTGCTCCGGATCGAAGCGGGTGTAATGATAGATGGCTCCATCCCGCCCGATCAGCCAGGTGCGCGTCAGCGGATTCGAGGTCCGCGGCGGACGGCCGCGGATGGCGGAGTCGAGCCGGTCCACCTGCTCGTTGGCGCGTGCGAGGATCTTCTGCTCGAGCGCGAACAGGCCCGCGCTCCAGACGACCGACAGGAGCAGCAGCGGGGCCGCGATCCGGTACAGGCTGATCCCGCAGGCCTTCATCACCGACAGCTCGCTCGACCGGCTGAGGAGCCCGAACGTGATCAGCACGCTCAGCAGCGCGGCCAGCGGGATCACGAAGTACACGAACTGCGGCGTCATGAACCCGAGCAGCTGCAGGACCATGCCGAGCGTCGCCTGCCCCTTGAACAGCTTGTCGGACTTGTCGATGAACGTCCCGATGTAGAAGATCGCGAGCAGCGCCAGAAAGCAGAGGGAGGCCGCGCGCAGGTAGATGGCGCTGATGTACCGATCGAGGATGTTCGGCATCAGCCAGGACAGGCGCGGCACCCGGATGACGACGACGACGCGAGGGCGGCGGGCGACGGGGCGCACGGCGGCCGTGGTGGATCCGCCGACTGCGGCGGCTTCGCGGCGGCGGTTGATCCACCCGTGCACGGCCTGCGTCAGCTTCACGGCGCTGGGGAAGGGGAGGCGCCCCTCGACCCAGCGGGCGCGCCAGATGAGGGCGAGCACGCCGAAGGGGAGCAGGATCAGGTTCGGCGCCCACCGCGAGAGTTGTGCCACGATCAGCGGCTGCGCCCCGCCGGTCGGGCCGGCGTAATAGCCGCGCGTCAGCGACTGCGCCAGGTAGAGGATCACGTAGTACCCGAAGATGACGGCGATGCCGACGACGAAGCCGGCGAGCTTGCCGTCGCGGGCGACCGTCAGGCCCAGGGCGACCCCGATGATCGCGAAGACCAGGCAGGCGGCGGGGAACGAAAACCGCTGCTGGATCCCTTCCATCTCCTGGTGGGCCGGCAGTCCGTTCTTTATCTTGAGGGCCGCCTGCTGCTGGATCTGCGGGATCGACATCTCGTTCATCCCGCGAAACAGCTCGAAGCGCTGGAACACGGTTTTCGGGTCGAGTTGCACGATCAGCTGCTGTGGAAACCGGTAGGTCTCGACCTGCCGGCCGTCGGCGCCGCGCCGGGAATACCGGGTTCCGTCTTCGAGCACCAGATCGACGGTCTGCTTCTGGCGATCCAGGATCAGCCGCCCCCGCCGGGCCATGTAGACGACCGGCGTCTCGGGCTTGCTCGTGTCGGCGACCAGCACGTCCTTCCATCCGCCGCCGGGCGGCACGTCGCGCGCGTAGAGGATCCAGGTCGGGAAGTTGGTGTAGAAGATCTGCGGCCGGACGTCGTTCTCCATCTGCTGGGACACGACGTCGTAAGTGATCTGCCGGAAGCTCTGGTTGGCGTCGGGGATTGCCCACAGCATGACCCAGAGATGGACGCCCCCGGCGGCCGTGGCGAGGAGGAGGACCGGGCGGAGCAGCCGGTAGGGACTGACGCCGCAGGCCAGGAGCGCCATGGACTCGCGATCGCCCGACATCCGGCCGAGGCCGATCAGGAGGCCGACCAGCAGGGACATCGGGATCGTGACGCCGAGGGCCTGAGGGATCAGAGTCAGCAGGATCCGGCCGGCCGTGGCCCATGGCACCCCCTTGGACACCAGCGCCTCGAGCTGGAGCATGACCGGCGGGATCTCCAGGATGAACGTGAAGATCAGCAGCGACAGGAACATCGGCGGGATGATTTCGCGGATGACGTACCGGTCGAGAGTCTTGAGCATTCTGGCGGCTGAATCAGGATAACAGGTCGGCAATCATCCGAGGCGCCCCGAGGCGGTCGGAGGTTGGAGGTTGGAGGCTGGAGGCTGGAGGTTAGGCCAGCCTGCGACTCCCAATTTCCAAAGCCTTACCTCCAACCTCCCGGGACGACGGCGGTGGAGAGTCCCGGGAGTTGCGGCGCCGCGCGCCTCGGTCAGGAGCCTTAGATGCGACCCGCGGAACGTGCACAGCCCCCTTTTGCTGCCCGTATCGTTTGGTTCTGATAATGTATGTTATGTTAACTAACTGGGGTGAAATAGGGCAGAGGCTGGAGGTTGGAGTTAGCTCACGCGGGTTGGAGGTTGGAGGTTGGAGGTTGGAGATTGGAGGTTGGCGGTTCGTGCTGGAAGACTCACGCCGGTTCCCTCTGCCGTCGGCTTTCGGGCAATCGCAGGCTCGCCCCCGCGCCCCCAGCCTCCGATCTCCAGCCTCCGACCTCCAGGAAGATGAGAGGCTGGAACTTGGGCGTTGAAGATTGGAAGTCGCAAGCCGGCCTCCTGCGCCCAGCCCGCAGGCCTCGCCCCCGCGCCCCAGCCTCCGATCTCCAGCCTCCGACCCCCCAGGAAATGAGAGGCTGGAACTTGGGAGTTGAAGATTGGAAGTCGCAATCTGGCCGCCTGCGCCCAGCCTCCGACCTCCAGCCTCCGACCTGCAGCGCCCGACCGCCAGGGCCTCTTACTGCGCTTTGAGTTCTTTGATGATGGCCTGCAGTGCCTCGATGACCTCGTCGCGATCGACGCGCGACTTGGTGAACCGCAGCTGCAGGTTGAACGCCTTGGTGGGGGCCTTGTAGCTGAACGTGTAATGCTTCGGCCGTCCAGCCTTGGGCCTGGCGGTTTCTTTCTCCCGGCGGACCGCTTCGCGTGTCGTGCCGCCATCGCGGGAGACCCTTTCGAGGAGCGCGACCATTTTCTGCGGGTCGCCCTGTCTAACTATCTCTAAAAGCAATGACTTGGAGTGAATGTCGGCCAGCCGACACAGGTCTTTGACCTCGTCGGGCATGCTGTTCAGCGACAGGGACTCGGTGATCGATGTCCGCGACTTCCCCAGCCGCTTCGCCATGTCCTCGTGCGTGTAGCCGCACCGCGTG
>JANOJK010000261.1:0-1796 GCA_031408165.1 Acidobacteriota bacterium
CGTCTGAGCGAGCCTGCGGACGCGCTGTGCTATCCTCCGCGGAAACCCGGCCGACTCCACGCGTCCCTTGCGGTTCATTCGTCTCCAGGACACCAAGAATGCGCGACATCAAGATCACGTTGCCCGAGTCCGAGATTCCCACGCACTTCTACAACATCGTGCCGGACCTCCCGGCGCCGCCGCTGTCGCCACCCCTGCATCCGGGGACCCGTCAGCCGATCGGCCCTGAAGCCCTTGCGCCGATCTTCCCGATGGGGCTGATCGCGCAGGAGGTATCGCAGGAGCCGGCGATCGAGATTCCCGACGTCGTGCGCGACATCTATCGGCTGTACCGGCCGAGCCCGATGTACCGGGCCCGCGCCCTGGAAAAGCTCCTCGACACGCCGGCGCATATTTACTACAAGTCCGAGCACGTCAGCCCGGTCGGCAGCCACAAGCTCAACAGCGCGCTCATGCAGGCCTACGTCAACAAGCAGGAGGGCGTGACGCGGCTCGCCACGGAAACCGGCGCCGGACAATGGGGCAGCGCTCTGGCCTGTGCGTGCCAGCTCATGGGCCTCGAGTGCATGGTCTACATGGTCAAGGTCAGCTACGAGCAGAAACCCTACCGCCGCATCATGATGAAAACGTACGGCGCCGACGTGGTCGCCAGCCCATCGACGCTGACGAACGCGGGCCGGGCGATTCTCGCCGAGCATCCCGACTCGCCCGGCAGCCTCGGCATGGCGATCTCGGAGGCCGTCGAGGATGCGGCCGGACGCGACGACACGAAATACGCGCTCGGCAGCGTGCTCAACCACGTCCTCCTGCACCAGACGATCATCGGTCAGGAGGCCAGGAAACAAATGGAACTGGCCGGCGAGTACCCCGACATCCTCATCGGGTGCCACGGCGGAGGGAGTAACTTCGCGGGGCTGGTGTTCCCGTTCCTGCAGGACAAGCTGAAAGGCGGGAGGAAGAACCTGCGCGCGATCGCGGTTGAACCGTCAGCCTGCGCCAGTCTCACGCAGGGGACACGCGAGTACGACTTCGGCGACACGGCCGGCACGACGCCACTGATGATGATGCACACATTGGGACGAAAGTTCGTGCCATCCCCCGTGCACGCCGGCGGCCTGCGCTACCACGGGTCGGCGCCGCTCGTCAGCCATCTGCTCGGGGCCGGCGCGATCGAGGCGGAGGCCTACCACCAGGGCGAGGTGTTCGAAAGCGCGGTGAAGTTCGCGAGGTGCGAGGGCACCATCCCGGCGCCCGAGTCCGCGCACGCGATCCACAGCGTCGTGCAACATGCCTTGGCGGCTCGGGAGTCGGGGAGGAAGACGGTGATCGTGTTCAACCTGTCCGGACACGGGCTGTTCGACCTGGGGGCGTACGACGCCTTCCTGGACAAGCGGATGGCGTTGGAGGCCTGACGTCAGCGCCACCCGTTTGGTCAAGACCTGAAAGACGATACCGGCCTTGCCGAGGCTGGCCGGATCGAGGCGGCCAGCGACTACTTCTTGTGAGCGGCTGCGTCTCACGCGTCCCATCCGTCCACCACCATTCGCTTGATCATCCACAGCGCCGAGGCGCGGTTGCCCGAGGCGCAGTGCACGAGCACCGGCTGGTTGGCCGGATCCACGACCGCCTTCAGAAACCCATCGCGATTTCGATCTGCAGCTTTGTCTTCGAGCGTCCGTAGTGTGCTTCGTCGCGCAGGCCGCGCCGGTCTTCGCTCCGCGTGAGATACTTCGACCGATGGGTGCACTCGCGGCCTGGCGCCGCTTTTCCATGCTGCCCGTCGTCCGGCCGTTCAC
>JANOJK010000441.1:0-7210 GCA_031408165.1 Acidobacteriota bacterium
GCGGGATGCGGGCGGCGGGTGCCGCGCTCGAAATACGCGTGCGCGTAGCCGCGAGCGTCGGGCACCGCGCGCCGGAGGGCATGCTCCAGCAGGCCGACGTAGCGCTCCGGGGCGCGGACAAACACCGCGATCTCGTCGAACGGCACGCCCCGCCGCGCTTCCTGGACGATCCGCCGCGCGATCTCGACGCACTCGCGCCCTTCACCCGGCGCCGAGAAGAACCGCACGTCTCCGGCGAGCTCGCGGACCGATGACCGATGAGGAACCGGGGGACGATCCTCCGCCCCCGGTCCCCGGTCCACGGCCCTCTGTCACCGATGAGGACGCCGTCATCGAAGGCACGCTCCGCGCGCCGTGGAAATGGGAGACGCTGATCGTCGAGTCGGCGGTGATCGGCGGGGACCCGACGCGGTGGCACCGGCGGCTCACCGGGCTCGAGAACGAGATGCGTCTCCATCGCGACGCCGAACGCAAGGAGGATCCCGATTCGCCGAAGGCGGCGCGCATCGGGCGCGACCTGCGCAACCTCGGCCACCTGCGCGCGTTCGCGCTGCCGATCGTCGACCGCCTCGCGACCTGGCCGGCGTCCGGCACGTGGGGAGAGTGGCTCGACCGCTTCGCGGCGATCGCCCCGATGGTCTTGCGGCAGCCCGAAGGGGTGCAGCGTGTCCTGCTGCAGCTGCGGCCGATGGCGGATATCGGTCCCGTCTCGCTCGACGAGGCGCGCGGCGTGATCGCGGACCGGCTGCAGATGCTCGAGATCGATCCGCCCCGGAGCCGCTACGGCCGTGTGTTTGTCGGCAGCCCGCAGCAGGCGCGGGGACGCACGTTCCGCGTCGTCTTCGTCGCCGGCCTCGCCGAGCGCATGTTCCCGCAGCGCCCGCACGAGGATCCGATGCTGCTCGATCGCGAGATGCGTGAGCCCCTTGGCGCCGGTCTGGCGGTGCAGGAAGATCGCGCGCGCAGCGAGCGCCTCCTGCTCCGGCTGGCGGTCGGCGCGCCCACCGAGCGGCTGTGGCTGTCGTATCCGCGCATCGAGATCGCCGAGTCGCGCCCGCGTGTGCCGAGCTTCTACGCGCTCGACATCATGCGCGCGATTACCGGCCGGATCCCCAGGCCGCAGGAGCTGCAGGATGCCGCGGCGGTGGAAGGCGGTGCGGGACTGGCCTGGCCCGCGCCGGAGCAGCCGGCGGACGCCATCGACAATCTCGAGCACGATCTGTCGGTGCTTCGCCGGCTCCTGCAGGTCGAACCGCGCGCCTCCGTCCGCGGCCACGCGCACTACCTGCTGCGCCTGAACGAGCCGCTCAAGCGGTCCGTCACGGCGCGCTGGGCCCGGGGACGCTCGCAGTGGACCCCATACGACGGCATCACGCGCGTGACCGGCATGACGAAATCCATGCTGGAGTCGCAGCGGCTCGCGGCGCGGCCGTACTCGCTCTCGGCGCTCCAGAAGTACGCGGCCTGCCCGTACCAGTTCCTGCTGTCCGCGGTCTACCGCCTCGAGCCGCCGCCCGCCATCGAGCCGCTCCAGAAGCTCGACCCCCTCACCCGCGGGTCCATCTTTCACGAGGCGCAGGCGCATTTCTTCCGCGCCCTCCAGAAGGAGGGGCGGCTCCCTGTCGCCGGGAAGGACATGGCCGCGGTGCTGGCCACTCTCGACCGTGTCATCGCGGACGTCGCCGCCCGCTACGAAGAGGATCTCGCTCCGGCGATCGACCGCGTGTGGCGCGACGAGATCGGCGACATCGGCCGTGACCTTCGCGTCTGGGCGCGCCGGCTGGCCACGGCGCACGAGGATCACGCTCGATCCCCCTCGGATCACGCGGAATGGGTTCCGGCGTATTTCGAGTTCGGTTTCGGCCTCCCCGGCGACCGGGACCGCGACCCGGCAAGCGTCCCCGACCCCGTCCTGGTAGACGGCCGCTTCAAGCTGCGCGGATCGGTGGATCTGATCGAGATCCAGCGCGGACCGCGGTCCGGAGATCGAGGAACGAAGACCGAGGATCGGGGGCCGGGCACACCGGAACCACCGATCCTCGATCCTCGGGCCTCGCCTCTGGCGCTCCGCGTCACCGACCACAAGACCGGCAGAAACAGGACGACGTGGAAGACGGTGATTGGGGGGGGAGCCATCCTGCAGCCGGTCCTGTACAGCCTGGCGATCGAGCAGGCGCTGCACGCGAGCGTGCAGTCCGGCCGTCTCTTCTACTGCACGTCGGCCGGCGGCTTCGTCGATCACGAGATCCCGATCAACGAGACCAACCGCCGCATCGCCCTCGAGGCGCTCGAGATCGTGGACCGCGCGATTGAGCTGGGTTTTCTGCCGGCCGCCCCGGCCCCCCGCGCGTGCACGTGGTGCGACTTCCTCCCCGTCTGCGGCCCTGATGAGCCGCGCCGCGTCGCCAACAAGTCACCCGACAAGCTGGGCGATCTGCAAGCGCTGCGCGAAAGACCATAGATGCTCGAGAAACACACCACACCGATCTCGCGCGGAGCCCGCAGAGGTGCCGAGGACGCGATCGCTCGTGACCGCGAGAGGCGGCGGTCGTGAATGTCCCGACAGGTGGAACCGCAGTGGCACTGGCAGACAGCGCGGCACGGCACGCGATCGCCAACGATCTCGATCGGACCCTCGTGGTCGAGGCGGCTGCCGGCACCGGCAAGACCACCGAGCTCGTGAACCGCATCGTCCGCATCCTGGCCACCGATCGGGCGAAGGTGGATGGGATCGTCGCCGTCACCTTCACCGAGAAGGCGGCGGGCGAGCTGAAGCTCCGGCTGCGAGAGGCGCTCGACGTCGCGCGCACCACGGGCGAGGGAGCGGAAGGGGAGGCGCTCAACAAGGCGCTGCAGTCGCTCGAAGAGGCGCACGTCAGCACCATCCACGGCTTCTGCGCGGAGCTGCTGCGCGAGCGCCCGGTCGAGGCGCGCGTCGATCCGCTGTTCAACGTGCTGACCGAAACGCAGGCGCAGCGGCTCTTCGACCAGGCGTTCGGCGCCTGGATCCAGGAACAGCTCCAGGATCCTCCCGAGGGGGTGCGGCGGGCGCTCCGGCGATCGATCTGGCAGGGCTGGGGCACCGTCACGCGCGAGGACACGCCGATTGACCGGCTGCGCCGCGCCGCGTGGGAGCTCGCCCAGTGGCGCGACTTCGGCGGCGCGTGGACCCGCTGCCCCTTCGATCGCGACGGCGACGTCGATCGGCTGGTCGAGCAGCTCCGGGAGTTCGCCGAGCTGACCGACGCCCCGTCGTATGCGAAAGACACGCTGTTCCTGGACACGGCCGTCGCCCGGCACCTGTCGGCCGAGATCGGGATGCAGCGATCGGCGGAAGCCGCAGAATCCTCGCGCGCGAACTACGACGGATGGGAAGCTCGGCTCGTGGATCTCTCGCGCGATCGGAACTTCTCGAAACTGCGCCACGGGCGCGGGCCCGGATACAAGACGGGAGTTCCCCGCCAGCGCGTAATCGACGCGTACGACGCGCTCAAGCCCGCCCTCGACCAGTTCCGGATGAACGCCGACGCCGACCTCGCGGCCGCCCTCCAGCAGGAGCTGTCCGGCTCGATCGTCCGCTACGACGAGCTGAAGGGGCGGTCCGGATCGCTCGACTTCCTCGACCTCCTGCTCAAGGCCCGCGACCTGGTGCGCGGCAACGCGGACGTGCGCCGCGGGTTCCACGCGCGCTTCACGCACATCTTCGTCGACGAGTTCCAGGACACCGATCCGCTGCAGGCGGAGATCCTGCTGCTGCTCGCCTCCGCGGACCCCGAACAGGACGACTGGCGCCGGGTCGTCCCGGTCCCGGGCCGGCTGTTCATCGTCGGCGATCCCAAGCAGTCGATTTACCGGTTTCGCCGCGCCGACGTCGGGATCTATCGCGACGTGTGCAAGCGGCTCGAGACGGCCGGCGCCGAACTGGTCCGGTTGACGACGAGCTTCCGGAGCGTGCCGCAGATCCAGGCATTCGTGAACGCGGCTTTCGCGCCGGTCATGACCGGCGACGCGGCGACCCTGCAGGCCGACTACGTGCCGCTCTCCCCGCACCGCGCCGACCTCCCGGGGCAGCCCGCGGTGATTGCGCTGCCGGTGCCGGAGCCCTACGGCGTCCGCAATGTGTCCGCCGTGAAGATCGAGCAGTCGCTGCCCGACGCCGTCGGGGCCTTCATCGACTGGGTCGTCAACGAGAGCGGCTGGAAGGTGAGCGGCCGATCCTCGACCCTCGACCCTCGACCCTCGAACGTGCAGGCGCGCGATGTCTGCATCCTGTTCCGCCGGTTCCTGAGCTTCGGCGAAGACATCACGCAACCATACGTGCGCGCGCTCGAGGCGCGCGGCGTGCGCCACGTACTCGTCGGCGGCAAGTCCTTCCACGATCGCGAAGAAGTTGAGAGCCTTCGCGCGGCACTTTCTGCGATCGAGTGGCCAGACGATGAGCTGGCGGTGTTTGCGGCGTTGCGCGGCGCGCTCTTCGCCGTCGGCGACGAGGAGCTGCTCGAATGGAAGCAGCGGTTCGGGGTGTTTCACCCCTTTCGCATACCGAGGAGCGACGAGGCCACGGAAGGCGACAACCGCGCCTCGCGCCCCGCACGGCTCACCCCGGATCTGAAACACCTGGCGCCAATTGCCGAGAGCCTCCGCACGCTCAAGCACCTGCACCGGCGGCGCAACTACCGGCCGGTGGCCGAGACCATCCAGGATCTCCTCGACGCGACGCGGGCGCACGTGGGCATCGTGCTGCGGAGTGCCGGCGAGCAGGCGCTCGCCAACGTGCTGCACGTCGCGGAGCTGGCCCGCGAGTACGAGGCGGGCGGCGGGTTGTCGTTCCGCGGCTTCGTCGACGAGCTCCGCGAGGCGGCCGGGCACGCGCAGGCGGGCGAGGCGCCGATCCTCGAGGAGGGGAGCGACGGCGTCCGCCTGATGACGGTACACAAGGCGAAAGGGCTCGAGTTCCCGATCGTCATCCTCGCGGACCTCACCTGCAAGCTCGCCCGCGCGGAGGCCGGACGCTGGCTGGATCCGGCGAACAACCTGTGCGCGCTGAAGATCGGCGGGTGGGCCCCCCTCGACCTGCTGCTGCACGATCCGGAAGAGGCGTCGCGCGACCGTGCCGAGTCGCAGCGGCTGACCTACGTCGCCGCCACACGCGCCCGCGACATCCTCGTCATTCCCGTCCTTGGCGACGCGCCGTACGACGGCGGCTGGCTCGACCCGCTCCTGCCCGCCGTCTATCCGCCGGACGCCGACCGCCGCAATCCCCGGCGCGCCCCCGGCGTCCCAGCTTTCAAGTCGAAGGACTCCGTGCTCCATCGCCCCGATGGCGATCCCGCGCCGCCCCGAAACGTCGCGCCCGGAACCTTTGTGTTCTCCGGCCTCGTCTCCTCCAAAGCCGAAAGCCCAACGCCCAAAGCCTACTCCGTCACCTGGTGGGACCCGCGCGCGCTCGCTCTCGGCGCCGTCTCGAGCTTCGGCCTTCGACGCGACGACTTGATCGTGAAGGACGGCGACATGTTCGCAGTCGAGGATCGGCTTGCCGACTACGAGACGTGGCGCGACGAGCGCGCGCAGGTCATCGCGCAGGGCGCGCGCCCGAGTGTCCGCATCCAGACGGCGACCGCCTGGGCGGCGGACGCGGCCAGGCTCGGAATCGACGAAGCGTTACTCAGCGAAGTCGAAAGCAGGCGGACGGAGATCGCCGTCGTCCAGATCCCCGGCGCCGAGCACCGCCCCCGAGGACCGCGCTTCGGGACCCTCGTGCACGCCGTCCTCGCCACGGTCCCCCTCGACGCCGCGGACGAGGCCATCGCGCGCACCGCAGAAACGCAGGCGCGCATCCTTGGCGAGGTGACGACCGAGGAGCTCCGCGCCGCCGCGGTCGTCGTCTCCACGGTGCTCCGCCACGACCTGATCGCCCGCGCCCGCGCGTCGGCCTCCGTCACGCGGGAGACGCCCGTGTCGTGGCTGCATTCGGACGGGACGCTGATCGAAGGGGTCCTCGACCTGGCGTTCGAGGAAGGGACCGGCACCGTCGTCGTGGACTTCAAGACCGACCACGAGCTCGCCGCCGGCGAGACGCGCTACCGCGCGCAGCTCCTGCAATACGTCAACGCCGTCGCGCGCGCGACAGGGCGTGAGGCGTCAGGGGTGTTGTTCCGCGTTTAGCGATCGCAAACCGTGAACACCCGGTTGGCCCGCTGTTTCGCATCGCAGAACGCGCGTGCGGGCGCGCGAATCTGCTGGCCGCTCCCGCCGGGACCGGCGATGATGCCCGGCGTGATTCGAAAGGCCTTCCGGATGGCGGTCCATCCGGGACACGCGGCGGAGTACGAGCGGCGGCACGGCGCGCTCTGGCAGGAGCTCGAGACTACGCTCTTCCACCACGGGATTCGCTCGTACTCCATCTACCTCGATCCGCAGACGCACGACCTGTTCGGCTATGTCGAATGCCAGGACGAGGCACAGTGGGCGGCGCTGGCGACGACGGACGTCTGCCGCCGATGGTGGCGGTTCATGAGCGAGATCATGCCGGCCAATCCCGACAGCAGCCCCGTGTCGCGAGGCCTGCGCGAAGTGTTCCATCTCGAGGCGCCGTGAGGGCCGCCGCCGCTGCTGTCATCGCGCTCGCCGTGGTCGCCGGTCCGGCGAATCCGGGCACCGTCCGTTCGACGGGAGCGGCAGTGGCGGCTCCGGACTGGCCTGCCGTGACGAACCAGACGCGCCCGTGGACCCGCTGGTGGTGGATGGGCAGCGCCGTCGACGCGGCCGGCCTCACGACGGAGCTCGAGTCGCTGCGCGCCGTCGGCCTCGGCGGTGTGGAGATCACCCCGATCTACCGCGTCGCGGGTTCCGAGGCACGCACCGTCGTCCCCTACCTGTCCGATGACTGGATGCGCCGGCTCGCGCACACGCTCGCCGAAGCGCGGCGCCTCGACCTCGGCGTTGACATGGCGACCGGCACCGGCTGGCCGTTTGGCGGACCGTGGGTCGGCCCGGGCGAGGCGGCGCGCGCGCTGAGTGTTCGAACCTGGGTCGTCGAGGGAAACCAGCGCCTCCGGGAACCCGTGCGCCTGGACCAGGCCGGGTTCCTGCGCGCGATCGGCACACAGCCACCGGCCGGCGGCGCCGCCCGGCGTCTGCAGATTGCCGACCTGAAAGAGCCGCTGGAAGCGAATCCGGACCTTCAGGCGCTGGCCATCGAGCAGGTGCG
>JANOJK010000459.1:0-2679 GCA_031408165.1 Acidobacteriota bacterium
GCTTCGGGCGGGACCTGGGGGCCTCCCAGGTTCGCCATCGCGATCGACGTGGTGAACGTGAACTCGTCGCACTTCATGCCGTCGAGGACCTGCGACTTGCCGGTCGGCGTCATCGCGCCGTCGAACGTCACCGCGACCGGCGGCGCGGACGCGGCGCTCGACGCGACCGTGGCGGCGGTGGTGACCTGCGTCGTCTTCTGATCGTGGCGCAGGAGGATCACCTGGCCGGCGACGAGGTCGGTGATCGTCGACGTGCTGCCGGCGGCGGACGACATGTCGATGTCGGAGCGCGCCTTCATTCCCTTGACGCGGGTGGTGACTTTGGGCGTCGGCACGCCGCCGGGGGCCATCGCGGCCATACCCCCTTCGATCGTGGTGGTCTGCACGATGGTCACGTCGGCGCGGACAATTGCGGAACAAGCGGTGAACACAAGGACGATGGCGAGGCAGCGCTTCATTTGAACCCCCATGACGAGCGGATGGATCGTATCACCGGTCGCCGGCCGGGTGGCTTGACACGGGTTATCGGCCGCCCGCCACGGCGAGCAGGATGGTGAGGGCGACCTTGACGTTCGTGACGTTGGTCGCCGGCGCGACGTCCACCCACTCGTCCGGCGAGTGCGACCGGCCGCCGGGACCGCCATGGCCGATCGTCACGGCCGGGATCCCCATACTCATCGGGATGTTGGCGTCGGTGCTGCTGATGCCGAAGGCCGGCGTCAGGCCAAAGGCGCGAATGGCGGCCGCCGCCGCCTGGACGATCGGCGCGTCAAGGGCGGTCTCGCCGCACGGACGCTCGCCGATGACCTTCGGATCCACCTCGACGCGTCCCTCCCTGGTCGCCCGCGTGGAGTTCTCCTCGTCCACCGCCGCGCGGACGAGTGCCAGGAACTCCTGGTCGAGCCTGTGCAGCTCGCCGCACGCCTCCGACCGCAGGTCCACGTCCATACTGACCTCGGAGGGAATCGCGTTAATCGAGGTGCCGCCGCGGACCACCCCCACGTTGAACGTGGTCCTGGGTTTCGCGGGCACCTCGAGGCGCGCGAACTTCGCGATGGCGCCGCCCATGGCGAACGCGGGATTCACGAGGCCGAAGGCGCCGTAGCTGTGGCCGCCGGGCCCCTTGAACGCGACGCGGTACCGCTTGCTGCCGAGGCCGCCGCGCGTGATGCCGTTCGACGCGGTCCCGTCGATGGCGACGACCTGCGTGATGCGATCCTTGTACTTGCCCTTCTCGAGCAGGAACTTGATGCCACGCAGGTCCCCTTCCCCCTCTTCGCCGACGTTGCCCGCGAAGAGGAGGTCGCCGGGAGTCGTGAACGCCGCCGCCGCGAGCGTGCGGACGAGCGCGAGGAGCAGTGCGAGCCCGCGGGTGTCGTCGCCCACGCCGGGCGCCATCAGCCGCGTGCCCTCGCGCCTGACCTTCACGTCGGTGCCTTCGGGAAACACGGTGTCGAGGTGCGCGTTGACGAGCAGGAGCGCGCCCCCCGCGGGGCCGCTGCCGCGGCGGATGCCCATGACGTTCCCCTCCGCGTCCATCTCGACGTCGGTGAGGCCCACCTGGCGCAGCATCTCCATGTACGCTTTTGCGCGCGCCTGCTCCTTGAACGGCGGCGCGGGGATCTCCGTCAGCGCCACGAGCTCGCGGACGAAGCGGTCCTGGTCGGACTCGATGAAGGCGGCGGCCTGCGTGAACTTCGGGCTGTCGAGAATGCCGCGGACCCGGGCGTCGGGCGACTGAGCCGCAGTGGCTGCCACGGTCAGGGCGGCGAGCGCCACCGACAGGAATGCGATACGCATAGCGCCAATTGTACGCCGCTGATCGCCTCGTTCATCGGCCGCGGATTGCGCGGGAGGTCCCCCAAAAGAGTTCCGTGCGTTCCGTGTGATCCGTGGCTAGACTGATCCTGTGCTTTCCGTCCGAGGTCCGTGCGTGGCGGTGCTGCTCGCGATGGCGGTCTCGGTGGCCGCGGGCCAGAAAGCGCCGCTGCGGTCCAGCATCGAGTTGACGGTGGTGACCGCCACCGTGCGCGACGCGGAGGGCAAGCTGGTCACGGGTCTGCCGAAAGAGGCGTTCGAGATTTACGAGGACGGCGAGCGCCTGCCGGTCGCCCAGTTCACCAACGAGCGCGTGCCGCTGGGGCTCGGGCTGCTGCTCGACATCAGCGACAGCATGTTCGGGCGCCGCATCAAGGACGCGGAGGCGGCCGTCGCGCGCTTCCTGCTCACGCTGCTGGACTCGCGGGACGCCTTCTTCGTCATGCCCTTCAACCACGAGGCGCGCGTGCTCTTCGGCTGGAAGACGGATCCCGCCGGCGTGCCCGAGGCGCTCGCGAAGCTGCAGCCCTCCGGCAGCACCGCGATCTACGACGCGGTGATCGCGGCGCTCCCGCTCATCGAACGTCGTCCCCGCGAGCGTGCCGCGATCGTGCTCATCACCGACGGCGCCGATACCGCCAGCGACACCACGCTGTTCGACCTCCGTTCCGCGCTCGTGCGGAGCGACGCTTTCGTCTATGCGATCGCGATCGACACGCCCGAACCGCAGCCGATCGCCAAGCGCGTCAACGTGCAGGCGCTGAACGAAATCACCGGGCAGAGCGGCGGCCGGACCGAGATCGTCCGCGTGACCGCTGATCTCGAGACCGCGACGGCCAGCATCGCCGAGGAGCTGAACAG
>JANOJK010000470.1:0-26976 GCA_031408165.1 Acidobacteriota bacterium
AACACGTTGATATCGCCCGACCAGCCCATGCGTTCGTTACGTTGCGGGCAGTCCGTCGGAATCGTGAGGAAGTTGTCGACATTGGACCAGACCAGATTCGACCACAGGCGGTTGATCTTCGCACTCGATGTCTTGTAATCCGCCGTCAGCTCCCTGACGGAACTGATGGCGAGTCCCTGCACGGCCTCCAGTGGAAGCGGCTTGTCGATGCCGGTGATCTCGACGTATTGATAGCCGTGCGAGGTGAATCGGGGCTGGAGAACCTGGCTTCCGGCTTTCATCGTGTAGACGTCCTGGCTCAGTGCGGCCCGGTAATTCTCCGTCATGATCATGCCGACGTTCTTCCCCGACGCTTTGAGATCGGGGTACAGCATTTCGGAGTACCGGAGAGTGATCCTGCCGCCTGCGCGCCCGTTGGCGATGCTGATCTTCGGCACGCCCACCAGGTTCTGTCCCATGTCGTAGACGTACACGCCGGGCCGCACCTGCTTGACGCTTTGTGCGCGGAGGAGCTTGAACACTCCCGCGTTGTTGCCGATCTGGCCGACGAGCGACAGCTTGTCATAATTGAACGGGGTTCCCGCTGCTCCTCCCCGTCCGGATTCCACACCTGAAAACGCGGTGCCCTCGAGCGGCACCACGACTGCGTTCCTCCACTTGCTGTCGTCGTAGGCCGCCGTGGTCCATCCTTCGATGGCAGCCTCCCTCGTAGCATCATAGGCTTCGCCAAAATCCAGGCTGCCGTAGAGCAGTGGGCCGTTGCTGTAGTACTTCCACGTCTTGGCGTTGGTTGTGAACGTATCCGCGGAACCATCCCTATAGGTGATGACGAGCTTGGCCAGCAGCGACTGCCGGTCGCCGAAGTGATTCCAGATGCTGCCAAAACTGAGCAGGCCGCTCCACCAGCCTTCGCCGAGCATGGCGCCCATGGCGTTGTCGCCAGGTTTGATCATGCTGGTCACATCATAGGTTTGATACATGTGGGTGATGTTGTATTGAGTCAGGCCGGGATTGTAATAGTCATCACCCACGCGCTTGCCGTTCAGGAGAATCTCGTAGATCCCGCGCGCCGTGACGTAAAGACGAGCGCCTTCGATGGCCTTACCGGACGGCTTGAACTCGGTGCGCAGCATCGGGGTCGAGTTCCGGCTGGGATTCCTGACCAGAAAGACGCCCTTGCTGCCGCCGGCAAGGACGTAACGGCCGTCGCTCACGGAAAAGCCTGAACCGGTCGTGGCAAAGTCGGCATAGATTCCCTTGTAGGCGCCACCGTCCAGATCCTCACGGAAGAGGGTATTGGCGGGCGGACGGTTGTTGCGCACGATCAGGTCCCGAAACGTAGCGGTCTGGCCAGGATCGACGGAAAAGCCCATATCGCACAGCATTCCGAACGGAATGTAATTGCCGCCCGCGCCCACGGGATTCAGGTTCACCGAACTCGCCGATCCGCCGCGTCCACCCGAAGGTGCGCCCTGCCCGCCGCCCTGAGGTGCACTTCGAGCACCGGCAGGGGCGACGGCCGCGCCGGTGAAGGCAGCCTTGCCGTCGATCGAAATATCAATCCGCCCAAACGCGCCGGCGAATTCGATGACGTGTTCCGCGTGCCTGTTGGCGCTGTTGATGAACTCGGTCAGGACTTCTAAAGTCTGCAGTGGCTTTGAGGGTGTGTCGGTATCCGTGTAGCCGGCACGATAGACATTGAGTTTCGCCTTACCGTTCGGGGTGCCGTCCACCGCGGAGATGTCGAGTTCCAGCTTGATATAGCTCTGGTCCTTCCCGCTTTCGATCTGGTAAGTATTCTTGTTCCTGTCCATCAACCTCGAGTCATTGGCCCCGTATACAAAGCTCGCGCGAGTGCTCCCCTCTGCGATCGCCAGTGCGTACTTCACATGGAAGATCGCCAGGTAGGGTGAATACAACACCAGGTCCGCATCGCCTCCGCCGATCCACTTGGCGTCTCCCCAGGCACTCGAGGCGGGAGCGGGATTCATCAGGCCGGTTTCAAACCATGAGGTCCCCGCAGCTCTTGCGCCGGCCTGATCCCATACCGTGACCGTCCAGGAATACCTGGTAGCGGCTTTCAGCGGTCTGCCGGCGTATTTGATGCCGACGGAAACAGCACCCTCGGCCCTCTGCGTGTCCCAGACCACATGGCCCCTGGGATCTCTGACTTCTACTCGGTACGCGGTCTGCGTAGAGCCGCGCTCGCCTTTCGTCGTGGCCATCTGCCAGTTGAAACGAGGCTGCGCCACATCGATACCCATGGGCGTCTTTCTATATTCCACCTGCAGGTGTTCGATGACGACCGCGCCGTTCGCCGGCATGACAATACCGAGAAGCGCGAACGCCACAAAGAGGACTCGCATGGCTGGAGTCAGGGTTCTTGTCTTCATATCAGTATCATTCCCGGTGGATAGGGTGTTGGGAGTGCGCAAGGATCGCAAGCGGCAAGGCATCGCATCTGCGGCTGAGCATCATCATGGGGTCGGGCCGGCAGCCCGGCCCCATTGAGGCTTTCAGGGCCGCCTCGCGGTTAGCATAACGCCTCTTCTCACCTCCCCAGCGGCTGTCGCCTGTAGAGATTTCGCTGCTGCCGGATTTCCGTCGCAGTCTTTCGCAACACTGCTCCAAACGCCGCTATTCCGGCCACTTACTGCTCAGCACGATAGTTGCTCCGCGTACCGGTATTTGATCCGGCGCCCGGTTCTCGGGCCTCGGGTTTCTCTATCGCGCACGGTCATAGCGGAGTTCATATGCCCCCTCGGGTCCTCCTGGGCGACGAAGC
Source organism: Acidobacteriota bacterium (assembly GCA_031408165.1). Lineage (GTDB taxonomy): Bacteria > Acidobacteriota > Vicinamibacteria > Vicinamibacterales > 2-12-FULL-66-21 > JAICSD01. The sequence continues at coordinate 2,786 of JANOJK010000470.1, forward strand.
GGTCGCGCTCGCCGCCCTGCACGCAGGAATCACCGCTGCGTACGCGTACCCCGGCACCCCGTCGACCGAAATCCTCGAATACATCCTTCGCCAGACGAGCGACGAGCCGGGCCAGCCGCGCGCCGCGTGGTGCGCGAACGAGAAGACCGCGTACGAACAGGCGCTCGGCGTGTCGCTGGCGGGACGACGGGCGATCGTGGCGATGAAGCATGTGGGGCTGAACGTCGCGGCCGACCCGTTCGTGAACTCGGCGCTCGTGGCGATCAACGGCGGGCTCGTCGCAGCGGTGGCGGACGACCCGGGGATGCACAGCTCGCAGAACGAGCAGGACAGCCGGGTGCTCGCGGACTTCGCGCGCATCATCTGCCTCGAGCCGCGCAACCAGCAGGAAGCCTACGACATGACACGCGAGGCGTTCACGCTGTCGGAGCGCTTCGACATCCCGGTCATGCTCCGCCTCGTCACGCGCCTGGCGCACAGCCGCGCGGTCGTGAATGTCGGCGAGGCGATCCCGCAGCGTCCGCTCTCGAAAGCCGAGCATCGGGCCGACTGGATCCTCCTGCCGTCCAACGCGCGCCGGCGGTGGCGCGATCTGCTCGGGCGGCAGGCGGCATTTCTGGACTATACGGAAACCTCGCCGAACAACATGCTGGCCCTGGCGAGCACGGAGGTCGGCGTGATCACGGCCGGCATCGGGCGCAACTACTACGCCGAGAACGTGGGAGAGATGCCTGAGACGCCCTCGCACCTGCACATCGGCGCGTATCCAATCCCTGTCGCGCTCGTGCGGCGCCTCGCCGAACACGTGAAGCGCGTAGTGGTGCTGGAGGACGGCTATCCGTACGTCGAGCGCTCGTTGAAAGGACTGCTGCCGTCCACGCTGCTCGTGCACGGCCGCGAGTCCGGGCACCTGACGCCGGACGGCGAGCTGACGCCCGACACCGTGCGCAAGGCGCTCGGCATAGTGCCGCACCAGGCGTCGATCAGCTCCGGTTACCACGTTCCCGAGCGGCCGCCGCAACTGTGCGCTGGCTGTCCGCACCTCGACTCGTTCCACGCGCTGCAGCAGGCGCTCGCCGGCCGCGCGCAGAGTTTCGTCGCCTCTGACATCGGGTGCTACACGCTCGCGGCGCTCCCTCCCCTCTCTGCGATCGAATCGTGCGTCTGCATGGGCGCCTCGGTCGGCATGGCCAAGGGGGCGAGCGACGCGGGGCTTCGGCCCGCCATCGCGGTGATCGGCGACAGCACGTTCCTCCACTCCGGCGTCACGCCGCTGATGGATGCCGTGGCGGCCAACACCGACATGACGCTCATCATCGTCGACAACGAGGTGGCCGGCATGACCGGCGCGCAGCCGACGCTGCTCAACTCGTCCCGGCTCGAGCCGCTCATCCTCGGGCTCGGCGTCGATCCCGATCACTGTCACGTCCTCGATGCGCACCCGCGCCGTACCAACGCGAACGCGGAGGTCATCCGGCGGGAGCTCGATCATCCGGGGCTCTCGGTGATCGTGACGGTGCGCGTCTGCGTGGAAGCGTCGCGCGCGCGCAAGAGTGCGGCCCGCGCCGCCGAGGGGGTGCCGGCATGAAGTTCGACGTCATCGTGGCCGGCGTCGGGGGGCAAGGCGTCCTCTCGCTCTCCAGCATCATCGCGTCGGCGGCGCTCGACGAGGGGCTCTTCGTGAAGCAGTCGGAGGTCCACGGCATGGCGCAACGCGGCGGCGCCGTCACGGCGCACCTGCGCCTGTCGGACACGCCCATCGAAAGCGACCTCGTGCCGCTGGGTACGGCGTCGCTCGTGCTGAGCCTCGAGCCGCTCGAGAGCCTTCGCTACCTCGATTGGCTGGCGCCGGAGGGCGCGGTTGTCACGGCGATGCAGCCGGTCGCGAACATCGACAACTACCCCGCCATGGAGGACCTCGCCGCGGTCATTCGCCGCCTCCCGCGTGCGGTGCTCGTCGATGCCGTCGGGATTGCGAAGCAGGCGGGGCTGGCGCAGGCCACCAACATGGTGATGGCGGGGGCGGCGGCGCCGCTGCTGCCGATCCGCACGGAAACGATCGAGCGCGCCGTCCACACGCGGTTCGCGCGCAAGGGCAGAACGGTGATCGACCAGAACCTTGCCGCGTTCCGCGCCGGCCAGGAGGCAGGGGCATGTACGGCCAGGCCGTGAACATCGCGACGCGGCTCGTCGACCAGGCGCGCGCACGCGGCGACGCGACGCTGCTCGAGTCGGCTGGGTTCGAGATCCTCGAGGCGGCGGGCATCCGCTGCCCGCGGCGTCTCATCGTGGAGAACGCCGCCGCGGCCGAGCGCCTCACGCCCGCGTCCCTTCCCGGCGACAAGGTCGTCATCAAGGTTGTCGCCGGCCACATCGCGCACAAGAGCGACGTCGGCGGCGTTGCGATCGTCCCGAGTACCTGCGACGCGATCGTCGCGGCGATTCGCACGATGGAAGGAACGTTCGCCGGGCAGTCGATCGCCGGCTACTCGATCAGCGAGTTCATCCTTTACGATCCGTCCCCCGGCGGCGAGTGGCTGCTCGGGCTCCGCTGGACCGAGGAGTTCGGCCCGGTAGTGACGCTCGGCCCTGGGGGCGTCGCGACGGAGTTCCTCGCGGCGGCGCTGAGGCCCGGGCGTGACGTCGCGATCTTCTCGCCGCGCCGCTCGTCGCGCGAGGACATCGAGGCCGGCGTGCTGCGGCTCGCCCTCACACCGCTTGCGACCGGTGGCGTGCGCCGCCAGGCCGCGCGCACGAGCGTCGCGAAGCTGTGCGATGCGGTCGAGAAGTTCGGCTACCTGTCGGCGATCTGCCGTCCCGATTGCATTACGGATCTCGAGATCAACCCGCTCGTGCCGTGCGCCGGAGAGCTGGTGGCGCTCGACGTGCTCGCGAAGGTCGGCACCGGCCGCATGGCGGACGTCACGCCGCGGCCGGTGTGGAAGCTCAAGAGCCTGCTGTCGCCCAAGTCGATCGCGATCCTGGGCGTGTCGTCGAAGATGAACGCGGGGCACGCCATCCTGAACAACGTCCTGCGCGAGGGCTTCGATCGCGGCTCCATTTTCGTCATCAAACCGGGTATCGCGCAGATGGAAGGGTGCCAGGCCGTCCCGACGATCCGCTCGTTGCCCTCCCAGGTCGATCTGCTGATTCTCAGCGTCCCGGCCGCGCAGATCCCCGACGCGCTCATCGACGTCGTCGAGTACCGCAAGGCGGAAAGCGTCATCGTGATTCCCGGCGGGCTCGAGGAAAAGGCGGGCACGGCGGGCCTCGTCGAGCAGATGCACCAGACACTGCGCGCCGCGCGCGCCACGGACTGGAAGGGCCCGGTCGTCAACGGCGGCAACTGCCTGGGGGTGCGATCGGTGCCCGGGCACTACGACACGATGTTCATCCCGGGACACAAGCTGGGCGCCACGCCCGGACCGCCCTCGCCCGTCGCGCTGATCGCACAGAGCGGCGCGTTTGCGGTCTCCCGCACGACGAGGCTCACGGGGATCCGTCCGCGCTACTCGATCACGGTCGGCAACCAGATGGACCTGACGGTTGGCGACTACCTCCGGTACCTGGAGGCCGACACGGACGTCAAGGTGTTCGCCGTCTACGTGGAAGGCTTCAAGCCGCTCGACGGTCGCGCGACCTTTGACGTGATCTCCCGCATTACCGCCTCGGGGCGCACGGTCGTCCTGTACCGTGGAGGCCGCACCTCCGAGGGCGCGAAGGCCACGGCCAGCCACACCGCGTCTGTCGCGGGCGACTACGTGGTCACGCGCGAGCTCGCGCATGCCGCCGGCGCCATCGTGGCGGACTCGCTCGAGGACTTCACGGATCTCGTCTCGATGTTCACGCTGCTCCAGTCGAAGGGGGTCTACGGGCGGCGGGTCGGCGCGCTGTCGAATGCCGGCTACGAGTGCGTCGTCATGGCCGACAACCTGGGCGACCTCACGCTCCCCCCCTTCACGTGCTGCACGGAGGCGGCGCTGACCACGACGTTCGAGCAGGCGCACATCAGCGGGCTCGTGGACGTGCACAATCCGCTCGACGTGACCCCGATGCTCGACGACGAGGGCTACGCGACGGTCGTGCGGCGGATCCTGGAGGACGACAACGTAGACGTCGGCGTGGTCGGCTGCGTCCCGGCGACCGCGGCGCTCAACACGCTCGCGGCGTCCCCCTGCCACGGGGAGGACTTCCTCCGCGAAGGATCGATCGCGCAGCGGCTGGTCGAAATGAACGAAGAGATGCACAAGCCATGGATCGCGATCATCGACGCTGGCGCGATCTACGATCCGCTCGCCGCGTACCTCCAGGAAGGCGGCATCCCGACGTTCCGCACGGCAGACCGCGCACTGCGTCTGCTGAACGTGTTCGTGGCAGCGCGCTTCAAGCACACCGTGCGCGCGCAGATGGAACGCTGGGTGGACGAGTTCAGCCAGCCCGAGGCGCTCGCGGAGGACGATAGGAAACATCGGGCCGCCTCGCGGTCAGCATAACGCCCCTGCTCAGAACCCCCCTCCAAACGCGATCCGGCCGTGACGGACAGCCGGCGGCATCTCGCCGAGATCCTCGGCTGGCTCGACAGGTATCTGAGGCCAGCCGGGCCTTAGCGGCGGTGAAAGAACGAGGATCATTTCCCACATAGAAGCTCGAGCTGTAGGTTCCCGCGGGATGCCGGATTTCTGGCGCCTCCAGCCAGCCCGTCTGCCCGGAGCTTCCCAAGGCGGCGCCCGGACGGTATAACCGCCCGAAAGGAGGCCGCCGTCCGCCACCGCGACGCTGGATCGGTTCGTGCTCCCCACCCGATCCACCATGCCGCCGGCTCCTTTTCGCCCGTACCCGTTCGGTGGGCTCGTCAGGCGCATGTTTCGGGAGCTCGACGGGCGCCGGTCCATTTTCGATTTGCCGGCCGGCGCCTTTGCCGGCGCCGACAGCCGCCACGATTTCACCGTTCGTTTTCACGGGCGCCAGGCCTCGACGCCGTTCGGGCCGGCCGCCGGTCCGCACACCCAGCTCGCCCAGAACATCGTCCTCGCCTGGCTCGCCGGCGCGCGGGTCATCGAGCTGAAGACCGTCCAGGTTCACGATCGGCTGACCATCCCGCGCCCGTCCATCGACGTCAGAACCGTCGGCTACAACATTGAATGGTCGCAGGAGCTGACGCTCGAGGAGTCGCTGGAGGAGTACGTCAAGGCGTCGATGCTCATCCAGATGCTGATCGCGAGCGGCCGCCTCCCTGCCCTGGGCCATGTCGATTCCACCTTGTTCGACATGAGCGTGGGGTACGACCTCGCCGGCATCACGAGCGATCGCGTGCGGGCGTTCATGGCGGGGATGCTCGACGCGCGGGCCGTAATCGACCGCCTCAGGCCCCAGATTCCCGCGCCCTGGCGCGGCCTCGCCGATGTGCCGTTCGCCCCGCGCGTGGCCCAGAGCGTGACGCTCAGCACGTTTCACGGCTGTCCTCCGCAGGAGATCGAGCGGATCGCCGAATTCCTGCTCCGCGAGATCGACCTGGACGTGGTCCTGAAGCTGAACCCGACGCTGCTCGGACAGGATGAGACGAACCGGCTGCTGCACGGCGTGCTGGGTTATGGGGCGATTCGCGTGCCGGCGGAGGCGTTCGCCCGGGATCTGAGGTGGGATGCGGCGTGCGATCTGGTCGACCGGCTCGGCCGCACGGCGGCGTCGCTCGGCCGCAGCCTCGGCGTGAAATTCTGCAACACCCTCGTCGTCGAGAACGACGGGGATTTCCTGCCGGCGGAGGCCTCAGAAAAGTACCTGTCGGGCCTGCCGCTCCACGTCCTCGCGATTCAGCTGGTGCGACGCTTCCGGCGCCGGTTCGGCAGCCGATTCCCGGTGTCGTTCTCGGCGGGGATCGACCGGCTCAACTTCGCCGACGCGGTGGCGCTCGGCCTGACGCCCGTGACCGTGTGCACCGACCTCCTGAAGACCGGCGGCTACTCGCGCGGTCACAAGTACCTGCAGGAGCTCGGCCGGCGCATGGACGGCGCCGGTGCGGCCACGATCGGGGACTTCATCATCCGGGCGCGTGGGCTGGGCGCGGCGGCCCTCGAGAGGCTGGGCGTCGATGCGGACACGCTGGCGCTCGCGGAGCAGGCGCTCGCCGGCGGCGCCGACCTTCGGGCCGCGGTCGGCGGCGAGGTGTTCGTCCGATGGGTGGCGGAAGCGTCGCTGCAGAACGTCGAGCAGTACGCGGACGCGTGCGCGGCAGACCCGCGCTACTCGGAGGCGCGGAACAGCCGGCCGCCCCGCAAGATCGGGCGCGAGCTCCGGATGTTCGACTGCGTCAGCTGCGGCAAGTGCGTACCCGTGTGTCCGAACGACGCGATCTTCACGTTCGCAGCCACGCCGTCCGCCATTGATGTCGTGAAGGTCTGGCACGAGCCTTCGGGCTGGCATTCCCGCGTCGAGGGCTCGATCCCGATCCGGGAACCGCTTCAGTTCGGGACCTTCGCGGACCTGTGCAACGACTGCGGCAACTGCGACGTGGTCTGCCCCGAGGACGGCGGACCGTATCGCACGAAGCCACGCTTCTTCGGCACCCCGGCGTCCTGGCGCGACGCGAAGGCGCACGACGGCTTCCACGTGGGCCGGAATGGACGGCGCGAGTCGGTGCTCGGCCGGTTCAACGGCCGGGAGTATCGCATGGACGTCCGGCGCGATCGGGTGCTCTATAGCGGCGAGGGCTTCGTGCTGACCTTCTCCGAGGGCGACGAGCTGACCACGCTGGACGGGCGCGCCGCCGGCGACGTCGACCTCACCTACTTCTTCATCATGAATCAGGTGCGCCACGGCGTGCTGTCGTCCCGGGCGGTCAATTTCATCAACTGCAGCGATTGAGAGACCGATGGTCACTGAACAGCGTTCGAAGATCGCGGAGCTCGCCCGGAAGTACACGCCGGACATGGCTCGCTTCCTCCGGGACATGATTGCGATCCCCTCCGAGAGCACCTGCGAGCGGCGCGTGATCCAGCGTGTCGCCGGCGAGATGGCCGCCGCGGGATTCGACGAAGTCAAGGTGGACGGGCTCGGCAACCTCCTCGGCCGCGTCGGCAGCGGGCGCACGGTGATCGCGCTCGACGGCCATGTCGACACCGTGGGGGTCGGCGATCCCTCGACGTGGCGGCGCGATCCGTATCGCGGCGAGGAGACGGCCGGCGTGATCTACGGACGCGGCGCCGGCGATCAGGAAGGTGGCGTCGCGGCGGCGGTGTACGGCGCGCGCATCATCCGCGAGCTGGGCCTCGCCGACGACTGCCAGGTGTGGGTGACGGCCACGGTGATGGAGGAGGACTGCGACGGCCTGTGCTGGCAGTACATCCTCCGCGAGAAGGTCCTGACGCCGGACGTCGTCGTCATCACCGAACCGACGAATCTCCGCGTCTATCGGGGTCATCGAGGACGGTTGGAGCTCGAAGTGCGGACGCAGGGCCTGTCGTGCCACGGCTCGGCGCCCGAGCGCGGGGTCAACGCCGTCTACAAGATGGCGCCGATCATCGCCGGCATCGAGCGCCTGAACCAGGCGCTCGCGGCTCGCGGCGACGCGTTTCTCGGGCCCGGGACCGTCACCATCTCCGAGATCCGTTCGACGTCGCCGTCCTTGTGCGCCGTCGCCGACAGCAGCACGATCCACCTCGACCGGCGGCTCACGCGCGGCGAGACGCTCGACTCGGCCGTTGCGGAGATCGAAGCGCTCGAGGCCGTGAGGCGGGAAGGTGCGACGGTCACCGTCCTCGACTACGCGCGGCCGGCGTATACCGGCCTGACCTATCCGACGAAGAAGTACTACCCCACGTGGGTGCTCGACGACGAGGCGCCGGCGGTCGCGGCCGCCAGCGACGCGGCCGAGCGCGTGCTGGGCGCCCGCGCGGACACCGGCAAGTGGACGTTCTCCACAAACGGCGTCGCGACGTGCGGCATGTTCGGCGTGCCGACAGTGGGGTTTGGCCCCGGCCACGAGATCCATGCACACTCCCCGGACGACCAGTGTCCGGTGGAGCACCTGACACAGGCCGCCGCGTTCTACGCAACCTTCCCCGGAGCCTTCACGCGCGCCATCCGGAGCCGCGCATGACGGCCACCGGCACCGCGGACCGCCTGGCATCGCTCGCGGCGCTCGACGTGTCCCTCTTCGAACGCGATTTCCTGCTTACGTGGGAGCACCCGGAGCCGGCCGTGCGGTTCCTGATCGACGCCGCGGCGGTCCTCGAGGACCTGTGGCGGGGCGGCGTGTCGACGCGCGTCTTTGACAGCGGCCTCGGCGTCTCGATCTTCCGCGATCACTCGACGCGCACCCGCTACGCGTTCCGCGCCGGCTGCAACCTGCTCGGCCTCGCCACGGAGGAGATCGACGAGTCGACGTCGCAGATTGCGCACGGAGAGACCGTCCGCGAAACCGCGACGATGCTCGGGTTTCACACGGAGACGATCGGCATCCGGGACGACATGTTCATCGACGAGGGGCACCGCTACATGACCGAGGTCGCCTCGGCTCTCGAGGAGGGCTACCGCGAGGGGGTGCTCGCGCAGCGGCCGTCTGTCATCAATCTGCAGAGCGATCTGGACCACCCGACGCAGGCGCTCGCCGATCTCGCGCACCTGGCAGGGCATTTCGGCGGGCTGCAGGCGCTCCGCGGCAAGAAGCTCGCGATGACGTGGGCGCACTCGCCCAGCTACGGGAAGCCGCTGTCGGTTCCACAAGGGGTCATCGCGTTGATGAGCCGCTTCGGCATGGAGGTGGTGCTTGCCCACCCCCCCGGTTACGAGCTGCTCGACGCACCGCTCGACGCGGCGCATCGCTTCTCGCGCGAAACCGGCGGGACCTTCCGCGTGACCGATTCGATGGCCGAGGCCTTCGAAGACGCCGACGTCGTGTACCCAAAGAGCTGGGCGCCGGCGGCCGTGATGCGCGCGCGCACGACGCTGCTGCGGACGAGGGCCACGGCCGGGCTCGCGGACCTCGAACGCGAAGCGCTCGCCACCAACGCGCGGTTCACGGGCTGGGAGTGCACCGACGACCGCATGGCGCGCACGCGATCCGGCCGCGCGCTGTACATGCACTGCCTGCCGGCCGACGTCACGGGCGTGAGCTGCGCGGCCGGCGAGGTGAGCCGGTCCGTCTTCGAGCGGGCCCGCCTCGACACCTACCGCGAAGCCGCCCACAAGCCGTTCGTCGTCGCCGCGCTGATCCTCGCGACGCGCCTCAGGAACCCCGCCGGACTCCTGCGCCGCCTGGCCGAACGCGCCACGCCACGGCGGCAGGACGTCGATGCCTGAGCCTCCGTTGATCGTGCTCGCGATCGGCGGCAACTCGCTGATTCGCGACGAAGCGCACCGCACCGTGGCCGATCAATGGGCGCTGACGCGCGACACGTGCCACCATGTCGCGGCGCTGGTCGAGGCGGGCCACCGCATCGTCATCACGCACGGCAACGGGCCGCAGGTCGGCTTCATCATGCGTCGCTCCGAGCTGGCGCGCCACGAGCTGCACGAGGTGCCGCTCGATTCGTGCGGCGCCGACACCCAGGGCGCCATCGGCTACATGATTCAGCAGTCGCTCGCGAACGAGTTCACCGGGCGGGGACTTCGCCGCCAGGCCGTGTCCGTGGTGACGCAGGTCGAGGTCGATGCGCGGAGCCCTGCGTTCGGCGCGCCCTCGAAGCCGATCGGCTCGTTCATGGACGAAGCGACGGCGCGCGCGCGCGCCGCCGCGAATGGCTGGACCATCGGCGAGGACGCGGGCCGCGGATGGAGACGCCTCGTCCCGAGCCCCGCGCCCGTCGCCATCGTCGAGCTCGACGCCATTCGCGCGCTCGTCGCCGCCGGCATGACCGTGGTCGCGGCGGGAGGCGGCGGCATTCCGGTGGTCCGCGAACCGGACGGCACGCTGCGCGGCGTCGAAGCGGTGATCGACAAGGACGAGGCCTCGTCGCTGCTCGCGACGGCGCTCGGCGCCGAGCTGCTCGTGATCTCGACGAACGTCGAGCGCGTGTGCCTGCGATTCGGCCGCCCGGACGCCCAGCCGCTCGACGCGATGTCCCTGGCCTCTGCCCGCCGCTATCTCGCCGAGGGTCAGTTCGGCGCCGGCAGCATGGCGCCGAAGATCCACGCCGCCATGGCGTTTCTCGAACACGGGGGCCGCCGCGCGGTCATCACCATCCCGGACCGGCTCGAAGCGGCTGTCGCCGGGACCGCGGGCACGTCAGTCACGCCCTAGACAAGCAGGCTGATGAAAAACGCGAAGCTGCCAAGGCAGAAGGCAGAAGGCAGAAGGCAGAAGGCAGAAGGCAGGACACTGAGATCGCGCCGCAAATCTACATGTTCTGCATTTTGCCTTCTACCTTTTGCCTTCAGGTTGGCACTTTTTCAGCAACCTGAGAAGATCACCGCGACCGACTCGCGCCGCATCGCCGGCGCGGTCGCGAGCGCGTGGATGAGTCCCGCGAGCCCGGCGGTGCCGGTGTGACCGACGTCGCTGGCCGTTGACTCCCGCGCGAGCGCGTTCGCGGACAGGAGGGCGGTCTCGTCCACGACGACCGGATGGCCTCCCGTCTCGAGCATCCCTTCCACGACGGCGGCCCAGTCGTACGTCTCGTCGTCCAGGATGCCCTGGGCAACGCTCCGAGGCTCCTGCTCCCACGGCCACATGAACCGGGACCGATGCGTCCGCGCGAACGGCATCCGTGCGCCGGCGGCGAGATCGCCGACGCGCGTGAATGCGCGTGCGAGTGGAAAGGCGCCCTGCGTCTGGACCGCGTGGACGACCGGGATCCGGTCGATGAGCCCCATCCCCCGCGCGTCGGCGTATCCCTGGACGCACGCGCTGGCGAGCGCGCCGCCGCCGACCTGCACGAACAGGCGATCGATCGCCGCGCCGTCGCACGATTCCACCATCTCGAACGACAGCGTCTCGGCCCCTTCGATCGTCAGGCCGTTGTCCGGGCCCTGGCAGCAGAACGGCAGCGCGCCGCCGCGGACGGCCTCGCGAAAACCACGATAGGCCGGATCGCCTGGCGCCGTCGTGTCCCGCCCGCAAATCTCGACGGTTGCGCCGAGCTCGGCGAGCCGCCGGAGGGCGTCGCGGCTCGCCGTCGACGGCACGAACACGCGCAGCCGGCGCCCGGCCGCGCGCGCGATCGTCGCCGCCGCCAGGGCGGCGTTCCCGCAACTGGCGATCGCCAGCGCGGGACGAGCCACGCCGGTCAGTCCAAGCCGCTCCACGACCTTCAGATAGAGCATCAGCCCCATCAGGTGACGCGCCTTGTGCGAGCCCGCCACGTTGTCGGTCTCGTCCTTGATCCAGATCGCGCCGTCGCCGGTCATCCCGAGGCGGCGCTCGAGCGCTCCACTTCGCACGAACGGCGTCGCGGCAAACGCTCGCCCGTCGATCCGCGCGATGTCAGCCGTCAGCCGCTCGACGATGTCGCAGTACTCCGCGTCGCCGACCCCGCGGGACCGGGCCAGCTGGTACGAGTGGAGGATCTCCCGGTAGCGAATGAACGGATTGGCGCCGCCGGCGGTGTCGATTCGCACGCGCGAGCGGTCGAGCCTGCGCGCCATGACGTGGTCGACGTCGTCACCGGCGTGCGCCGCCGGGCATCGGAACGTGTAGGCGTCCTGTTCCACCGGCAAAGGCGACGTCCCGCAGCCGGCGCACACCAGTTCGCTGGCCGGCGCCGGGTTCACACGGCGCCTGCCGCTCGCACGCGGAGGTTGAACTCGTCAATCGCCGCGTCCCATTCGGCCACCGTACGGCGGACCCGGCGCCAGAAGGCCTGGTCACGTCGGCGCTCGAAGTCCGGCAGCGACACGCCCTGCTGCTCCACCCAGGTGTAATAGCCGAGGTTGAAGATGCGCGACCGGTCGCGCTCGGCGAGCTCGAGGAAGTGATCGAGGCCGGCCCCGTCGATGTGCTCCGCCACCGAGGCGGCCGCGTCGGAGCCGTCGAACGCCGCGCGGAAGACGCGCTGCAACGTCTTGTCGCGTTCACTCGCGTACATGTCAGCGCCATCGGTGGCGACGGTGACGACGAGATCGTCGGGCCCGAGGTCGTAATAGCGGGCCGTCTTGATCGCGGCGACCACGTTGCAGATGCTCGAGAGCCCCAGATCCGACAGCTGTTCGACCACGGCCGCCGGTACGCCCCGGCGTGACACGAGATGTCGGGCGCCGGCCGGCGTATTGAACACGACGTTCAGCGCGTCGGTCGCGCGATCCGAAATCGCCGTGACGGCGTCGGTGTTCATGACGTTGTGGATGAGCGGAACGTGCTTGTCGCCGATGCCCTGGATGTTGTGCTCGCCGAATCCGTTGTAGAGCATCGTCGGGCACTCGAGCGCCTCGACCGCGACGATGCGCGCGCCGTGCCGCTCTTTCAGGTAGTCGCCGGCCCCGAGCGTTCCGGCCGAACCGGTGGCCGCGACAAACGCGCGCAGCCGTGTGGCGGGGGCGGCCCCGGTCAGCGACTCGACGATCCGTTCCAGCGCGCGGCCCGTGCAGTGATAGTGCGCGAGGTAGTTGCCGAACTCGCGAAACTGGTTCAGGATCACGTTCGCCGGATCGCGGGCCAGCTCGTGGCACGCGTCGTAAATCTCCTTCACGTTGCTCTCGGATCCCGGCGTTCTGATGACGTCGGCCGGGTCCGCCACCCACCTGTCGAGCCACGCGAACCGCTCCTCGCTCATGCCCTGCGGCAGGACGGCCACGCCGCGGCATCCCATGATTCTCGAGATCGCGACGCCGCCGCGGCAGTAGTTGCCGGTCGAGGGCCAGATCGCCCTGTGCCGGGCCGGATCGAACGTGCCGGTCACGAGCCGAGGGGCGAGGCAGCCGTACGCCGCCAGCACCTTGTGCGCGCGAATCAGCGGAAAGCGGTTCCCCAGCGCCACCACGATGCGGGCGCGCACGCCGGTGAGAACGGACGGCAGGATCACGTGCTCGGGAAGGGCCGCAAGATCGCGCCGGTTTCCGGCGTTGTGCCAGTGCACCCGAAACAGGTTCAACGGATGGGGCGCATCCGGATCGATGCTCGCCAGAGATTCGCGAACCGCAGCCGGAATGCGATCGGGCTCGGCCAGTTCTGCAAACGTGGGCAGGACGACGCCGGCCCGGCGGCACCACTCCGCCGTCTGTCCCGCGACCTTGCCGTCGATGACGTGCGCGTCCAGATCAATCACGATTCGGCCCTCGAGAGAGACCGCATGCGCTCGCGGACGAGCGCTGCCTGGTCCGCCGCGTCGCGGCGTATGGTATCGACGATCGCCTGCGGCGGCGCGGGCGGCGTCGAGTCTATCCGGCCGCCGAACCGCTCGTCGGCCAATGTGCGGCTCCGGTCGAGCCGCGCGCCGAGCTCCGACACCTCTTCTCCGGCGTCCCGGCCGATCGAGCGGAGCACCTCGAGCTCGCGCGGCATGTCGGCGGGAAAGCCGTCCGTGCCGAGCGCGACCCGATGGCCGAACCGAAGCGCCCGCGGATACCCCACGCCATTGTGTTCGTTGGATCGAGGATTCTGCACGAGCCAGCACCCGCGGCCGCAGACGTGACGCACCTGGCCGGCCGTCAGGTGGACGCCATGCGCGAGGATGGAGCCAGGGACGAGCGCGCCGAGTGCATCGAGCCGTTCGACCGGCCCCGCGTAGCCGCGCGCCCGGGCATGCACGACGTCGGCGGCGTCCTCGGCGACGTGGACGTGCAGCACGGTGTCGAGCTCGCGGCAGAGATCGCCGGCCTCGCGGATCGTGTCGTCCGACACCGTGAATCCGGCGTGCAGGCCGACCACGCCGCGGACGCGGGGCCGCCGGTTGGCCGCGATGAACCGGCGGCACTCGGCGAGGCCGCGCCGCGCCTCAGGCCGTCCGCCATTGCGTTCCGTCGCGCCGTAGCAGAGCACGGCGTAGATGCCGAGTTCGTCGCACGCGTCCGCGAGGACGTCGAGCGACCCCTCGATGAAGTTCGGCGACTCGTGATGGTCGATCAACGTGACCGTTCCGCTCGCCAGCGCTTCGGCGACGTACAGGCGTGCGGCGGCGCGAAGGGACGGCTCGGCCAGCGCGCGATCCAGCTTCCACCAGACCTGTTGGAGGATCTCGACGAAATTGCGTGGCGGCGCGGACGGCGCCGGGAGGCCGAATGCCGCGAGGGCGCTGTACATGTGTGTGTGCGCGTTGACGAAGCCGGTCATCGGGCTCCCGGCGGAACTGAACGGCGGCGGCCCACCCCCATCGCGCGCGCGGCCGGCGAGTCCCTCATCGGCAGTTGATAGCGACGCACCCCGTCGAACGCCTCCAGCGCGCCCGCGACCGCCGCGGCGGTCGGCACGAGTCCAATCTCCCCGACCCCTTTGGCGCCGAACGGCCCGTCCGGCTCGGGCTCTTCCACGAGTATCACGTCGACGGGCGGCATGTCTTGCGCGCGCAGGACGCCGAGGTCGCGCAGCTTGAACGTGACGGGCATGCCGTCCACGCACTCGAGCTCTTCGGTCAATGCGTACCCGAGCCCCATGTGCACGGCCCCCTCGATCTGGCCGGCGCACAACGCCGGATTCACCGCACGGCCGACGTCGTGCGCCGCCACGATCCGGGCGACGCGGCCGTCGCGATCGAGGATGCACAGTTGCGTGGCGTAGCTGTAGGCCGTGTGCGACTTGAGCGCTTGCGTGGCGGCGCCGAGCGGCGTCGTATCGTCGACGACCACGTCGCCGGCATACACGCGGCCTCTCAGGGTCTCGAGGGTGCCGCCGGCGTCGAGATCCGCCTTCAGCTTCCGGGCGGCCGCGATCGTCGCGCGGCCGCCAAAGAGCGTCGCCCTGGACCCGGTCGTCTGCCCGCACGCGAGAGCGTAGGTGGAATCCACCTGGGGCCGGAAGATCGATGCGGGAAGCCCCGACACGGTGCACGCAAACTGCGTCAGGACCGTGAGCAACCCCTGGCCCATCTCGGTGTAGCCATTGAACAGCGAGATGGTGCCGTCGTCTTCGACGACGAGGCGGACCTTGCCCCATTCCTGGACGCCGTTGCCGATGCCGGTGTTCTTGATGCCGCACGCGATGCCGACCGGCAGGCCCTCGCGCCGCGCGCGGTCGTACTCCCCTTTGATCGCCAGGAGCGTTCGCCGGATGCCGACCCCTGCGCGCAGCACCTGTCCCGTGCAGAACGTGTCGCCGGCATCAAGGGCATTCCTCCAGCGCATCACCCAGGGATCGATGCCGGCCTTGCGCGCGAGCAGGTCGAGACAGCCTTCCATGGCGAAGTGCGCCTGGTTCGCGCCGAAGCCGCGCATCGCGCCGCACGGAGGATTGTTCGTATAGACGGCGAGCGCCCGCACGTCCACGTTCGGCACGCGGTACGGGCCGCAGGCGTGGCCGGCGGCCCGCTCGAGCACCTTCGCGCCGACCGACGCGTACGCGCCGCTGTCGCCGATCATGCGGGCGCGCACGAAGGTCAGGCGCCCCTCCGCGTCGCATCCGGCCGCGTAGCGCATCGTGATCGGATGCCGTTTCGGGTGCATCCGGATCGACTGCTCCCGCGACAGCGTGAGCCGTACCGGCCGCCTCGTCACCCACGCGAGCAGCGCCGTGTGGGTTTGAATGGACACGTCCTCCTTGCCGCCGAAGGCGCCGCCGCTCGGCACGAGCGTGACGTCGATGCGGGTCTCCGGGATACCGAGGAACGCGGCCACCTGGGACCGGTCGTCGAAGATGCCCTGGCCCTGGGTGTGGAGGCGCAGGCGATCCCCGTCGAGCGGCTCGGCGAGCGCGCTCTCGGGCTCCAGGAACAGATGCTCGATCCGCTGCGTGGTCCACGTGCCGCTGACGACGTGCGCGCTCGCGGCGCGCGCCCGGTGCGCATGGCCCCGGCGGATCACCGTTCGCGACAGCAGGTTTGCGTGTTTGGGATTGACTTGCGGCGCGCCGCGCTCGAGCGCCTCCACCGGATCGAGCAGCGGCGCGAGCACCTCGTACTCGATCCGCACCAGACCGGCGGCCTCGCGTGCCGTACGCTCGTCGTCCGCAGCGACCGCGGCCAGCACGTCGCCCACGCACCGGGTTTCCTCGCCGATCGCCACGAACCCGGGCCAGTCGTGCTCGATCAGGCCATACCATCGCGCCCCCGGCACATCCCCGGCGGTGACGATGCGGACGACGCCGGGGAGCGCGAGGGCGGCGCTCACGTCGATGCTCAGCACCCGCGCGCGCGCGTGCGCTGACTGAGCGACGGCGCCGTAGAGCATGCCCGGCCGCACGAGATCGCCGACGTAGGGCCGTGTGCCAAGGACGAGATCGGCGCTCGCATAGCGCTCGAGCGAGCGGCCGACCGCGCCGTCCGTCTCGGGCGGCGGCACCGGTTGGCCGCGCCGCGCGCGCGCCATCAGGGCGATCGCGTCGAGGATGCGTTGGTACCCCGTGCACCGGCACAGGTGCCCGTCGATGGCGCGGGCGATCTCCTTGCGCGTGGGATCGGGGTTGCGGTCCAGGAGCCACTTCGCCCGCAGCGCGATCCCGGGAATGCAGAAGCCGCACTGCACGCCGGCCGCGGATGCGAACGCGCGCGCGCAGAGGTCGCGCTCGCTGGCGGGGACGCCTTCCAGCGTCAGGATCTCGGCCCCCCGGGCTCTCTCGATCGGTACGGCGCAGGTGGTCAGGGGCGACCCGTTCACGAGCGCGAGACAGCAGCCGCACTGTCCCTGCGGCGAGCACCCGTCCTTGACGGACGTGATGCCGCACGCGCCGCGCAACACCTCCAGCAGCGACGCATCGTCGCGCACGAGGAGGTCGCGCCGCCTGCCGTTTAGCGTGAACTCGATCCGAGTCAGCACGGCGTTCTCGTCCCTTCTGGGTCCCCTGGTGCCAGGCCGGGCTGCCGGGTTTCCGGCAGCGCAACCTCGGGCGCGTTCGGACCGGGCAGCCGGTCCGAAGCCTTTTTGCGCCCGTTTCGGCCGGCGCGCCGGCCCACCGCTCCCTGTCAGTCGAGGGTGGCTGATCGCCAGATCCGTACCGTCGGGGGTGTTGCCAGAGGAGGTGCCGCGCTCAACGGCGGCCGTTCATGCGGCGTCAGCAGGAAGGAACATTCTGTCCACAGTCACCCGCCAGGGCGGTTGGTGCCGCTACGTCTCGATTCTCGTCACCATGCCGCCCGGGGTCCGCCGCAGGAACGCCGACTGCACCAGCACCTCGATCACGTGCTCGCAGGCCGAAGGCTCGAGTGCCCACAAACGCGCGGCTTGGTGGATCGTGAGGCGGAGTCCCGGCATCTCGAGGAACTCGTCGCGGACGCGATTGGCGACTGCGTGAACTTGCAAGGGCGACACGGATGCACCTCGTTTCAATCTGGCCAGAGACGACAGGCGATGGAGTCCGGTGAGGCTGGAGCAAAGGACGATCCACCGCCGGACGCGGGGCAACCCGTGTCCTTTTGCCGTGGAATGAGGCTCCGGCGCGATCGGAGGCCGCCGCGACGCGGGGCGGCTACGGACATTTCTGTCGGTCGCATAACCGGACCGTACAAACCTGTCCGGACCTCGTGGGCGTGGACGTGTGCGTTGCGAATCAGATTGACGGCCAGCCGCCGCTTCGTGTTCTCGACCGTCTCGACGTGGACGCCGGGAATGGAGTGCGACGAGCGCGACAGTTGTCACGACGGCAACTCGAGAGGTATGCACAGCGGGACTCGCGCCGCCAGCTTGCCGATCGGCGGCGACCCACCGCGTCAGATTCCCACCGCCACCAATTCCGCGCGCACGCACATTGCCGGCTGGGCACGCGTCGCGTGCCGCGAAGCCTTGCGGTCGTACATGCGCCGGTCGGCGATTGCGAAGAGCGCGTCGAAGGTGGCGCCGTCGTCCGGAAAGACCGCCGCGCCGATGCTCACCGACAGCGGCACGCACACGCCAGGCTTGACCTCACACGCCCCCTCGCGGACGCGCCCCTCGAGGAGGCGCGCCTTCTGCTCCGCGTCGTCGCGGCTGCAGACGGGCAGCACGATGACGAACTCATCGCCGCCATACCTCGCGCACGTGTCGTAGGCGCGTAACGAGCCCTCGAGGCGCGCCGTCACGGCGCGCAGCGCCGTGTCCCCCGCGCGGTGTCCGTATGCGTCGTTGATCCCCTTGAATCGGTCGATGTCCACGACCATGATCGCGAGCGGTGTCGCGGCGCGCCCGGCGCGCGCGATCTCCTCAGCGACCCGCGACGCGAGGAAGCGGCGGTTCGGCAGCCCGGTGAGCGCGTCGGTCGTGGACTCGCTGAGGCTGTTCGTGAACATCTTGAGATTGCGGTGCGTGAGCGCCACGACCACGAACGCCAGCGGCACGAGGCAGAGCGTCGACCGCGCGATGCCCGCGGCGGCGACGGCGGCGATTGCGAGGCCCGTCGCGTACCCGCGCCACATGGGCGCGAAGGCGCTCCACCACAGGCGCGCGATCGATTGCTTCGAGGACATGCCGACGGCGGCCGCGACGAGCAGCGAGTTCGTCATGAAGTAGGCCGCTGCCGCCGCGGCGAGGGCGGCCGGGTTCGCCAGCAGCTGCGGGACGCCGATGGCGCCCCCGCACAGGTGATAGACCAGCCCGGTGACCTGCATGGTCGCGGCCAGCGCGCCGATGCTGAACCACGTCTGGTGCAGATGCTGACGTTCGCGGCACTTGAACGTGCACTGCGTCCACACGCCCGCCGCCGCCGTCAGCGTAGCCGATGGGGTGCCGAGCAGCAGGAACGCCGTGAAGTCGATGACGTAGCAGACGGTGAAGGTGGCCGTGCCTCCCGAGGCGAGGACGTTGACCTTCGCAAAGGCGGTGACGAGCGAGAGGATCGCGAGCGTCGTGAAAAGCCCCGACGTGCGCTCGGCGAGCAGTGGAATGGACAGTGTGACGGCGACCGCGCCGAACACCGCGACCGTGCCGACAAACAGCCGCGTGGGCCAGCCGAACGCCTCCCACGAGCCGGCGGCGGCCGGCCGGGCAGGGCCGGCGACGCCGCGAGTGTCACCCGTGCCCTCGGTCGCACGGAACCGTTCGAGCAGACGCCTGTTGAGACCCTGGGACACCGCGCTCATAGTGGCGGTAAGAGCAAGCGGTGTGCCGCGACCGGGCGCTCGTCGCGCGTCAGCCTCGCGCGCGTGCCGTGTTCCCTGTCGTATCACCGCCGAATCGCCCGGATCACCAGAACAGCACGCGTTTTGGCGTACGAGATGCCTCGCTCGATTGTCGGGCGGGACGCGCTGTTTCAATTTCGCGCCAGCCGAAACGTGTTCGCTCGTCACGCCAGAGAACGCGCACACGTGCCGCGCGTGAGCGGGAACTGCAAGATGTGTGCGGCGACGCACACGCGCCCGGACGCCAGGGACGCGGCGGCCGGGCCGCTGCCGATGCCGCCGGCTACGTGATCGGGTGGATCTGCGCCGCTGTCAACTGGTCCTTCCATACCGCCGGCAGGTTCTGCACCCACCCGTGAGTCAACTTGCGCCCCAGCGTCGATTGTGGTCAAGAATGAAGCCGGCCGGTACTGTTGTGATGCAGCGCGCTTTCGTTGTCGTCTTCTCCGCGGCCCTTGGTGTTCTCTCCGCATTCACGCCGTCAACCGGCGCGATGCGGCAGACGCCTGTGGCCGTCCAGGGCGACGCGCAGGAGCGCCCTCGGCTCCTCGAGCTTCAGCGCACTGCCGTCGCCCGGCTGCAGCAGGCGGCGCGCGAGGGAACGCCCACCGATCAGGTTCGACGCGCACTCCGAGATGCGAGCCGCAGTCTCGAAGCCCTGGGCGCCGAACCCGACCCGGGCACCGCGACTGGAACGCCGGCACAGGGGAGTCTCGCGCCTGCACTGCGAGCCGAGCTTCGTCGCGCCGCGTCGGAAGTCACCGCCCTGGCCTCAGGGGACGCTCAAGGTGTCGCCGCGTCAACGGGGCCGGTTCTCGCGCTCCTCGAAAGGGTCCGCTCTCAACTCGAAGGAGAGGTCGCGCTCGGCCTCACGTTTCAAGGGAGCTACAGCCAGACGAACCGCAAGGAGCCTGTCTCCGGCGGACACGCCTCGGCGATGGGCCCGGCGCCGGCGAACATCCCATCGCCGGAAGACGCCGCGTCCGTTCCGGTGTCCTTCGAGGTGGGCGCCAGCCTGCCGGCCAGGATCTACTGCGGGGGTCCGGCGAAGGACCACATCCTCGAATCGGCGTGCGGCGGCGTCGCTCTGTTCGACTACGACGGCGATGGACGCCTCGACATCTACCTCGTCACGGCGGCGGAGCTCACGCCGGCACGCGAGCGTGTTGCGCACCGGAATGTCCTCTATCGAAATCTCGGCGGATGGAAGTTCGAGGACGTCTCGGCGAAGGCCGGCGTGGATCTCGCGGCGTGGGGCAGCGGCGCGTGCGCCGGCGACTTCGATGGCGACGGGCGTCTCGATCTCTACGTCACCCACTGGGGTGCCAACGTGCTGTTCCGCAACCGCGGGGACGGCACGTTCGAGGATGTCGCCGCCAGGGCCGGCGTGGCCGCCGGCGGCTGGAGCACCGGCTGTACGTTTTTCGATGCCGACGCCGACGGCGACCTGGACCTGTATGTCGCGCGGTACGTCGAGACGTCCTGGGATTCCGTGGTGCGCGCCGAGCGGACGCTCACCTGGCGCAACGGACCCCGAATCATGGCCGGGCCAGCCGGCCTCCCCGGCGAGCCGGACCTGTTCTTCGAGAACGCCGGCAACGGACGGTTCGTGGAGGCCACCGACGCGCACGGTTTGGCGGATCCCGCCCGTGCGTACGGCTTCGGCGTCGTGGCGACTGATTATGACGACGACGGTTTCGTCGATCTGTTTGTGGCGAACGACTCCAACCCGAATTTCCTCTATCACAACCTCGGAAACGGCCGCTTCGAGAGCACCGGCCTCGTCGCGGGCGTGGCGCTGAACGGCGATGCGCGCGCCCAGGCGGGCATGGGGGCCGACGCCGGCGATTACGACGGCGACGCGCGAATGGATCTCGTCCTCACGACATTCGCGCACGATCGCTACACGCTGTTCCACAACATCGACGGCCGGCAATTCGAGGACGCGAGTACGTCGGCCGGTATCGCCGGGCCCACGTTCGTCCGGATGGGGTGGGGTGCGGCCTTCTTCGATGCCGACCTCGATGGCAAGCTCGATCTGTTCTTCGCCAACGGCCACATCTTCTCGGACGTCGACAAGTACCCGCAGCTTGGCGAAACCTACCGTCAGAAGAACCAGTTGCTGCTGAACCTCGGCACCCGGTTCCGCGATGTCTCGGAGCGCGCGGGCGCCGGCCTGCAGATCCCGCGGGTCGGCCGCGGCCTGGCCGTGGGCGATCTCGACAACGACGGCGATCTCGACCTCGTCGTCAGCAACATGGATGACGCGCCGACGGTGCTGGAGAACCGGCAGGCGACGAAACGCCACTGGGTGGCGGTGCGCGCCGAGTCCCCGGCGGGGAACCGGTTCGCCATCGGCGCAAAGGTGACGGTCAGCGGCGGCGGCAGGAAGCAGATACGCGAGATCCGTTCGGGCGGGAGCTTCCTCTCACAGAACGACCTGCGCGCGTACTTCGGGCTCGCGGACTACGCGGGTCCCGTGGACGTGGAGATTCGCCTGCCGGGCGGACGCCGGTGGGAATGGAAGCAGCTTCCGGGCGACCGGCTCCACGTGCTCACGCTCTCGGAATCCGCCGGCATTCCGAAGGCCGGAATCGCGCGATGACCTTCCGGCGGCTGCTGATTGCGGGCCTTCTGCCGGCGTTGGTCGCCGTGGGTGGAACCGCGCAGACGCCGGGTCCAAAGACCCGGCCGGCGCTCGAGCTCGCGGTTCCGGAAACGATGGCGCCGTTCCTGAAGCAGCTCGAGCCCGGAAGCGACGGGTTCCCGATGGAGCGCCAGGCACAGGAGCTCGACGCGCGGCTTCGCGAGTTGTCCGGCGCGTTTCGCGCGGACGCGTCGCGGGCGGCCGGCATCGCCAGGGGCCTCCTCGGTCCGGGCTTTCGCGGCGCGCGCCTGTTTCCGGTCGAGCAGGCGGCCACGGCCCGCGCGCCGCTCGAGGTCAGGAGAGCGAAAGACCTGCCGCGCGATCTCACGCTGGATGCTCGCGCGTTCGGCGGGGAGCTGCAGCGGCTGAGGAACGATTTTCGCGGGGTCTCGGTCGCGGAGTTCCTCATCACCGCCATCGAGCCCGACGATCCGGCCGATCCGGCGTCGGACCTTCGCACCACCGTCCGCTACGACCTCGTCGGCGCCGGACGGCAGGCGTACCGCGTCGAGCACGTCGGCGCGTGGGAGATGAGCTGGCGCCGGAGCGCGTCAGGCTGGCAGGTCGTCCAATGGACCGCCGGCTCGCACCTGGTCAGCCGCGCGCGAACGCCCGCCTTCACCGAGATCACGCAGGCGGCTCTCGGAGGGAACGACTCGTTCCGGCGTCAACTCAACATCGATCTCGACTCCTGGATGGCGACGTTCGACTCGGTCCTGACCCGCGATTCGAACGGCCACCAGGGCGTCTCGGCCGGCGACGCGGATGGCGACGGGCTGGACGATCTCTACGTCGCCCAGCCGGCCGGGTTGCCCAATCGCCTCTACAGGAATCGCGGCGACTCGACCTTCGAGGACATCACCGACCGGGCCGGAGTGGGCGTCCTCGACGACACGGCGCAGTCGCTCTTTGCCGACGTCGACAACGACGGCGATCAGGATCTCGTACTGGCGACCGCGCTGAGGCCGCTGCTCTTCGCCAACGACGGCACGGGTCGTTTCACTCCGGTCCCGGACGCCTTTCAGTTCGCCCGGCCGCTCCAGGGCGTGCTGACGTCGATCACGATGGCGGACTACGACCGCGACGGTTTTCTCGACCTCTATCTGTGCGTCTACTCGTATTTCTTCGGCGCCGGCGAGGACAAGGCCGGAACGCCGGCACCGTACTACGATGCGCGCAACGGGCCGCCGGGCGTCCTCTTCCGCAATGACGGCCACGGGCGATTCGTGGACGCCACCGGGGAGGCGGGTCTCGACGAGGGAAACGATCGCTACCACTTCGCGGCGGCCTGGGCCGACTACGACGGCAACGGCTGGCAGGATCTCCTGGTCGCAAACGATTTCGGCACCAAGAACCTGTATCGCAACCTCGGCCGCCGGGACGGCCGGGTGAGGTTCGAGGACGTCGCCGCGTCAGCGGGAGTGCTCGACCATGGCGCCGGCATGAGCGCCACGTTCCTCGACTACGACAACGACGGCCGGCTCGACATCTATACCGGCAACATGTGGAGCGCACCCGGCTTGCGGGTGACCGCGTCACCAGCGTTCATGCCCGATGCGACGCCGGAGGTACGCGCGCTCTACCGCCGTCACGCTCGAGGTAATTCGCTGCTGCGAAATCTCGGCGACGGACGCTTCGCGGACATGACGATCGAGGCCCGCGCCGGGATGGGCCGCTGGGCGTGGGCCGCGGACGCGCTCGACTTCGACAGCGATGGCTGGGACGATCTCTATGTCGTCAACGGCATGCTCACGCGCAGGACGGACGCGTCCGGCGGCGACCTGGAAGGGTTCTTCTGGCGGCAGGTCGTCGCACGCTCGCCGCTCACCCGCGTGCCGGGCACGCCCTATGATGATGCGTGGCGGGCGATCAACCAGTTGCTGATTCACGGCTCGATCGCCGGCCGGCAGCGCAACGTGTTCCTGCGCAACGACGGACACGGAGGCTTCGACGAGATATCGGGCGCGCTCGGGCTGGATCTCGATCAGGACGGCCGATCGTTCGCGTTGCTGGACGTCGATCGCGATGGCGATCAGGACCTCGTCGTGATGGCCGCCCGGCAGGCCCCGCAGCTTCGGGTCTTCCGCAACGATTTCGAGACGCCGGCCGCATCGCTCGCCGTCCGGCTCACCGGTACGAAGAGCAACCGCGATGCCGTCGGCGCCCGCGTGACGGTCGAGACTGACGCGATACGCCGCACCAGGATTGTCCATGCCGGTTCCGGATTCCTGTCGCAGCATTCGAAGGAGCTGCTCATCGGTCTGGGCGCGAGCGAGCGCCTCCTGAAGCTGACCGTCGACTGGCCATCGGGCGGCACACAGGTATTCACCGGGGTGCCGCTGAACACTCGCGTCCGGATCGTCGAAGGGGGTGAGATCCGGACCGGGCCCTTCGCCCGGCGGTCGGCCGAGACGACCACGCCCTCGGTCCCGCTTCCG